>JBGSHH010000019.1:0-16337 GCA_041752355.1 Pirellulaceae bacterium
GATGTTGCGGGACAATTTCGGCGAATCTCGCTCCGATCCTCGATTTGTCTATCGCCTGATCATCCGCCGCGAGCAACCGGACTATCGCGTGGCGGCATTTCTGGATCCACCCTCCACGCAGCAAACACAGAATCAAGTGCCGCTGGGCGGGCCAGTGCTGCGTCGCGGTGGCACAATGGAAATTCGCGTGAATGTCGATCGGCGTGATCAATTCCAGGGGGAAGTGACGGTGGGTGTCGAAGGGCTACCTGCCGGTGTGACCTGCTCGGGAGCAGTGATCGGTGGCGACAATGAGCGCGGCTCACTCATTTTTACCGCCGCCGACAACGTCGCGCCGTGGTCCGGCCCGATCAAAGTCATCGCCAAGGCGACCATCAATGGCCAAGAGGAAACGCGCGTGGCGCGGATTGGCACGTTGGTTTGGGGAACGACGGACCGCAATCAACGTCCGCCGGAGTATCGCGTGAGCCAAGACTTTGTGCTGGCCACAATCGATAAAGAAATGCAGCCGGCGCTGGTGCAAATCGGCGAGGACAAAGTCTATGAAACGTCGCGCGGCGGCAACTTGGAAATTCCCGTCAAAGTCACACGCCGCGAAGGGTGCGCCGATGGCATCAAGCTCACGAAGTCCGGCCTGCCCAACGAGATCAATATTAAAGAGATCAACATCGCGGGCGGCGCGAACGATGGCAAGCTAGAGATGCAACTCAATCAGCAGAACATCAAGGCGGGGACTTACACCTTCGTGATGCAGGCGGAAACAAAGATTAAGTACGCGCGCAATCCCGATGCCATCAAAGCAGCGGAAAAGGACGTCGCCGACTTTGTCGAAATGCAGAAGCAACTCAACGAGGAACTGACCAAGGCCAACAACGATAAGAACACCGCAACGCAACTAGCCCAGCAAGCGGCCACTGAGAAGACGCAGGCGGAGCAGAATAAAAACAACACGGCGACCGCCTCGCAACAAGCCGCAGCGAACGCGAAAGCAACCGCCGACAAACTCGCCCAAGCCAAAGACGCCGCTGGCAAAGACGCTGGCAACCAAGCGTTGGTCGATGCCGTCAATGCCGCACAGAAGGCTGCCGATGATGCCGCCGCGCAAGCCAAGACCGCCGAAGAAGCTGCCGCTGCGGCGGACAAGGCGCTGGCTGCCGCTGTTGAGAAGATGAAGGCGGCCGACGAAGCCAAAGTCAAAGCCGAGCAAGTCGCCAAGGAAGCACAAGATGAAGTGAACATGGCGAATCAGGAAAAGCCCAAACTCGATCAACGCTTGAACGAGATCAAGAACCAAAATCAACCCAAAGATATGCAAATGGTGTTCGCTTCGCTGCCTGTCAAGGTCCGCATCGTCGATAGCCCTTTGAAGCTCACCGCCGGTCAATCGCCAGCGACCATTAAACAAGGTGAAAAAATCGAACTGCCTGTGACGATCGAACGCCTGTTTGGTTTCGCCGACACCGTGGAAGTGATTTTGGAATCGCCGGGCGTTAACGGTTTGACGATGCAGAAGGCTGACATCCCCAAGGACCAGCCCCAAGGCAAGTTGATGCTCACCGCCAACAAAGATGCCACGCCTGGCGAGCACAACGTCACGCTCAAAGCGCGTGCCCGCTTTAACAATGTGCAAGTGGAGACAGCCCATCCGCTGGTGCTGAAAATTGAAAAGGTCGCCGCACCATAGCGCTGCGACCGTCCGCCCCTTTTCCCGCCCGCCGACTAGCCTAGACCCATAGGTTCCCGCGATGAAGATCACATCATTCTCCCAAATCGTAGCCGCCACACTCGTTCTGACGGCGGGCGGTTTCACTGCCGGCGATTCGCACGCTGCCGAACCCGCGATCGCCATCGCCGATATTAAGCACGAAGGCGAAGTCGACTTTGAAAAGGAAGTGCTGCCGCTGCTGCGCAAGAAGTGCCTGGCCTGCCACAACACGACCGAAGCAGAAAGCGACCTGGTGCTGGAAACGCCCCAAGCGATTCTTAAGGGTGGTAACGAAGGGGCAGCGGTCGTTGCTGGCAAGTCGGCAGAGAGCTTACTGCTGACACTGGCTTCGCACGCCAAAGAACCGATCATGCCTCCCAAGGGGAACGACGTGGGAGCCCAAGCGCTTACGCCGGATGAACTCGGCTTGATTAAACTTTGGATCGATCAAGGCGCCAAAGGCGAAGTGCTAGGTGCCAATGCACCGATCGCGTGGCAGTCATTGCCGCCGGGCGTGCATCCGATCTATGCCGTGGCGATGTCGAATAATGGTCAGTATGCGGCCGCAGGTCGCGCGAACCAGGTCTTTCTTTATCACGTTCCCTCGCGCCGCGAATTGGGCCGCTTGACCGATCCGAATTTGCTCAAGTCGGGCATCTATACGAAACCCGGCGTTGCCGATCTGGACCTGATTCAGTCACTCGCCTTTAGTCCCGATAACGAAATGTTGGCGACCGGCGGCTATCGCACGCTCAAGATTTGGCGTCGTCCTAAGAATGTGCATAAGGCCGATCTGGCAGGCTTGGCGGCCGCTGGTACTAGCGTCGCCACGAGCAGTGATGGCAAATGGATCGCGGTCGGCGATGACGCAGGCAAGATTCAGTTGTTCGATAACGCCACGGGGCAACTTGCCAAGGCGCTGGTCGGTCATACGGCTGCCGTGACGGCGCTAGAATTCACTGCCGATGGCTCGCAGCTCTTTTCTGCTTCGAAAGATAAGTCAGTGCGGATTTGGAATCCTACCGAAGGCACAGGCCTCGCGCGGATCGATACGCCGGCTGAAATTACGGCGCTGCAATTGATCGACAAAGGTGCGCAATTCGCCACAGGCGGCGCGGACAATGTCGTGCGGATGTGGAATTCGCCTGTGGCTCCCACGGAAGCGCTCGCAAAGCTGCAGTTGTCGTCGAACATTTTCAGTATCGCGCCAGATCGCAAGTACGGCGCGGCGACCACGCCTGACGGCAAGATCGCCATCATCGATCTCTCGACCGGCGGCAAGGCCGGTGAACTCGCGGGCCATGCCGGTGGCACAAGCTACGTGGCGTTCAATGCTGCCAGCAATCGTTTGGTCAGCGTTGGTGCTGATAAGAAGGTAAATGTCTGGGATGTCGTCGCGAGCAAACTCATTGCTAGTGCCGCGCTCGAGGCGGGTACCCCTGTCGTTGCTGCGGTAAATGCCGCTGGCAATCAATTGGTCATTGGTGCCGACGATGGTTTGCTACAAACTTGGAAGATTGAAGGGGAAACCGCCACTGTCGATCAAGCGAAGGTCGGCGATCATGCCAAACGCATCACATCGCTCCTGTTTGCCAACGATGGCAGCGTGTTTTGGACGGCCAGCGAAGATGGAACCGTGCGTCGTTTTGCCAGCGCCGGACAGCAACAGTTCTCCGCGAATCACGGCGCGGCGGTCAAAGCGATTGCCGTGAGCGTCGATCAGCAAACGCTCGCCTCAGGCGGTGATGACAAGCAACTCAAGATTTGGAACGCTGGCAACGGCTCGCCTGGAGCAAGGCCCACGCTGGCAGGCTTCACAGGTGCGCCGCAAAGCATCGTGTTCACGCCGGATAATCTGCGCGTGATCGCTGCCGATGCCGGCGCAAACCAAGTGCTGGTGTTCGACGTAATGCAAGGCACGTTGGAACAAGGTCATGCCGATTTGCCCGCGCCGGCAACTTCGCTGGCTATTATGCCGCAAGGGGAGAAGACGCTGTTTGTTGTCACGGGAGCCAACAACGTCTCGGCAATGTGGCCCCTCGCCGCTGGTCGTAAACTCGCTGGTCATAACGCCGCCATCACTGGGCTGGCAGTTGTGGCAGAGAATCAACTCGCCTCGTCGAGCGCTGATGGCGCCATCAAGATTTGGGATACTAACAGTGGTAACGCGGTGAAGGATCTCAACCATGGTGCGCCTGTGACGGGCATTGTCGCGCGTGCTGATGGCCAACGCCTGGTGTCGGCGGGCGCGAATAACGTCGCCAAGCTGTGGAATTTGCAAAACAATCAAATGCTCGCCGAACTTAAAGGCGATTTGAACGCCAAACTTAAGGTCGAGGATTTGCAACGTTCACTGGCGCTCGCAAAGCGCATTATCGACATCAACAAGAAGGACCTAGAAGAAGCCAACAAACGCAAGATGCAAGAAGAAGAAAACGCCAAGAAGGCGATGGAAACGGTGAAGACCACCCAGGACGAATTCAACAAGAAGACCGAAGCGGCCAAGCAACCTATTGCCGACAAAGAAGCCGCCGATAAAGCGCTTGCTGAAGCGACTGCCGCTAAGCCCATCGCGGAAGAAGCTAAGAAAAAGGCTGACGAGGCTGCCAAAGTTGCCGCCGAAGCATTGACCAAGGCCCAGCAAGAAAAGGACAAAGCGACGCAGGCCGCCAATGAGGCCGCCAACGTGGCCAAGCAAGCCGCGGATAAACTCACCGCCGCGAAGAATGCCGCCGCTGCGGATGCGGCCAACACAGGTCTCGCCGACGCGGCAAAAGCTGCAGAGACCGCCGCCGCCGATGCGGAAGCGAAGAACAAGGCTGCTGCCGACGCGAAGACCGCTGCGGAGAAAGTCTTCGCCGATGCCGATACCGCCAAGAAGGCCGCCGATACGGCCAAGCAACAAGCGGACCAGAACTTCAACAACGCCAACACCGCATTCAATCAAGCTGACCAAAAGGTCAAGCAGGTTGCTCAACCCTACCAAAAGGCCGTGGATGAAAAGAACGCTGCCATGCGTAACTTTGAAGCGGCGCAACGGAGCGTCGAGCGTTCAGCAGTCGCCGTGAAAACGGCCACCGAAGCCATTCCTGTCGTCGATGCCACCGTAAAGCAAGCTGAAGCCAAGAGTAAGGAAGTCGAAGACGCGGTCGCTGCCGCTACGACAGCCGCGACCGCCACCGAGAAGCCCTTCAAAGCCATTGCTCTCTCGCCTGATGGCAAGACAGTAGCAACCGCCGGGGATGGCATGACGGTCTTCACTTGGGACACGGAAACAGGCGTGGCCATCGATGCCTTCGCGGGACATACCGCCGCCATCGCAGCATTGGCTTTCACCGCCGACGGCAATGTGGTCTCGGCTGCCGATAAGGCCGCCATCGTCTGGAATACCAACGGCGAATGGTCGCTCGAGCGCACGATTGGCACTCCTGACGCCACCAGCCCGATCGCCGATCGCGTGACCGCCATTGACTTCAGTCCCGATGGCCAGTTCGTCGCCACCGGTAGCGGCGAACCGTCTCGCTCCGGCGAACTCAAAATCTGGAAAGTGGCCGATGGCTCACTCTTTAAGGAGCTCAAGGAGCCACATAGCGATACGATCTACGACGTGGAGTTCTCTCCTAACGGACAGTACGTTGCCACCTGCGGTGCCGATCGTTTCATGAAAGTGTTCGATATCGCCGCCGGCAAACTGCATCGTTCCTACGAAGGACATACGCATCATGTTCTGGGCGTCACCTGGCGGTCGGATGGGCGGATGTTGGCGTCGTGCGGTGCCGACAATGTGGTCAAAGTTTGGAATTTCATCACGGGGGATCAAACTCGCACCATTCAAGGCTTTGGCAAGGAAGTAACCGCTATCACCTTCGCTGGCGATGGCGATGCGGTGGTGGCCTCCAGCGGCGACAAAACTGTGCGGATGAAGAATGCCGAAAATGGCGGCGATATGCGCAACTACAGCGGCGCGACCGACTTCCTCTATAGCGTGGCTTCCAGCGGCGATGGCAAAACCATCATTGCGGGCGGAGCCGATGGCGTCGTCCTTGTCTGGAATGACCAAGGCCAGCAAATTGCCGCGTTCGCCCCACCCAAAGTTGAAGACAAGTCCGCGTCAAAATAGCCACTCAGGCGCGGGGTAGTCGGGGCGGAGAGGCTATGCCTTACGCCCATTTGTGGGTCGGTCATCTCGTGGACTTGTTCCATGGAGGTGGATCGACAAAAGCGGACAGTCTCTCTTCGCGACTCGCGTCAGCGCGCGACGTTGAGTCCGCCTATCAAGCTGTTTTCAATCGGCTTCCGAAGGAATATCAAACCGCGGTGCTAGCGGCACAAGGCGTGCTAGCACGGTGTTACCTTGAAAGCGGTAACATGCCAGCAACCGCTGTTCCACTTTCTGCCCCCTTCCGCTAAACTGCCGCATCGATTGGATGATAAGGCGGTCGAGTATCGCACCAACTTGAGGCGTTTTCCCGCTAAGTTTTCCGATCACGGCTCACCATGGAAACGAGCCGGTCAGCACTGCGCATCGAACGCACGGAGGGGTTCATGTCGGGCGCATTTATTCGCTTTCTGCATACCGCCGATTGGCGGCTTGATCTGCCGATCTTCGGCCTCGATGAAGTTCCGCAACATTTGCGCGAGCTACTTGTCGATGCTCCGTATGATGCCGCGCGGCGTGTCGTCGATGCCGCACTCAAAGAACGGGTCGATTTCGTCCTCCTGGCAGGCAATATTGTCGATCCGCGCCGTTGCGGTCCGCGTGGCATTGCGTTTCTGCTCGAACAGTTTCAGCGTCTCGCCGAGCAAGATATCACCGTCTACTGGGTCGGTGCCGAGCACGATTTGGCCGATCGCTGGCCCGACGCCGCGAAGCTTCCCAGCAATGTGCAAGTTTATGCACCTGGCAAGTTGGAAGAACTCTCGCACTTTCGCGGCGACTCGGTGATTGCGACCATCATCGGCTATGCGCATAGTCCCGAGCGGGCCGTTCGCCCTGGCGATTTCAATCCCGATTCCTCCGGCCAATTTACGATCGGTGTGACGAGCGGCGACTTCCATGCCGACCAACTCGCCGCAGAAGAGTTGCACTACTGGGCGCTCGGGGGACGAAACAATCGCGACACGCTCTTTACCACGCCGCATTGCGGTCAATATGCCGGTTCGCCGCAAGGGCGCGATGCCCATGATGTTGGTCCGCATGGCTGCTTCTTAGTGCATGTCGATCCCGAGCATCGCATCCGCACGCAGTTCATTCCCACCGATGGTATTCGTTGGCATGTCGAAAACTTGCCACTGAGCAGTGAAGTACCACGGCACACGCTGCAAGAAATGCTCCGCGAACGCATGAAGAAGGTCTTGCTCGAAGGCGCCGATCGCCACACGCTCGTCACGTGGCGATTGGAGGGGCTGGCGCGCTCGCGGGGCGTGCGTTATGAACATCTGGAAGCGGAACTCGCCGCCTTGTTGCGGCACGAATATGGCTACGGCACGCCCCCGGTGTGGACCGCCGCCGTGGAAATCACGCCCCCGGCACACTTGCCTGCGCCGTGGTATGAGGAAGATACTTTGCTGGGCGATTTTCTGCGCTTGATGCGCGATGTCGAGGAAGACAGTGCGCAGGCAGTGCCGATCGAATCGCTACTGTTGGGGAGCGTGGCGAAGGAAGCTGCGACCCTGGTGCGACTGGATGACGAACACCAACGCAAGCGGGTGCTGCGGGATGCGGCCCTGTTGGGAGTAGACTTGCTGCGTTCCGGCGAAATGCCCTTTGACCCTGCAGGGTTAGCCGGTGGCAGTTTGAGTAAGGAGGCTCTGAAGTGAAACTCACCGATCTGCGCGTCGATGGATTTGGTATTTGGTCAGGCATCACCGTCAACCATTTGTCCGATCAAATCACCGTCTTCTATGGCCCCAATGAAGCGGGCAAGACGACGCTGCTCCAATTCATTCGGTCGGTGCTGTACGGTTTTTCGACCGAGCGCCGCAGTCGTTATCTGCCGCCCGTTAACGGTGGCAAGTCGGGTGGTTTGCTATCGCTCGAAGGACCGCTGGGACGTTACTACGTCGAGCGTCATACAACCTATTCCGATTCTCCCACGTCGCTCGGCGACGTCGAAGTCACCACGCCCGATGGCGGTATGTATGGTGGCGGCGCGTTAGGAACGCTGCTCGCCAATGTCGACGAAGCGATCTTTAACAACGTCTTCGCCGTCGGTCTGCGTGAGTTGCAAGAACTCAATACCATCGACGACACGGCCGCCGCCGACTTGCTTTACAAACTCACCAGCGGACTCGATCGCGTCTCGCTGGTCGATGTGATGCGCGAATTGGTCGCTTCGCGCGAGCGTTTGCTGTCCAGCGCGGACAAACCGGCGCAAATCACGGCGCTGTTGATGCAGCGCGATAAGCTGCGCGGCGAGATCGACGACCTCGGCGCGCTGGAACGCCGCTGGTCGCGCCTGACCGATCAACGTTTGGGACTCGATGCCGAAGCGGGCGAACTGGGCGAACTGACGCACGCGCTGGAACATCATGGCAAATTGCTGGATGTCACGGCGCAGGTGCATGGCGCGTGGCTCAAACGGGCCAAGTTGGCGAAGGAGTTGGCTGGCTTTGGCAATCTGCAAGAGTTGCCAGAAGGAGCTGTCGAGAAACTTGATACGTTGCAACAAAGGCTCAAAGAACAACGCAAGAAACTCGATGATGTTGTCTCCGATCGCGAGCGAGCGAAGAAGGAAATTGCCGCGATTCCCGTCCAGCAGGCCCTGTGCGATGCCGCTGGCAAAATCGAGCTTTATCAAGAACAATTGCCTTGGATTCGGCAACTCGATGAGCAGTCGAAACGGCTGCAAGGCGAACTAGGTGCCCTCGAGAATGAGCTCGCCGCGCAGTGGGGAGACGTAAAACTGCCCGAAGGCGTTTCCAAACAGAAGCTGCCGGAGATCAATAAGCGGATCGTCGCCAACGTGATGCCTGCCGCCAAGCAAGTTCGCCGCGAACTAAGCCGTATCAAACTGGCGACACGTGAAAGCGAAGCGGCCCGCGCGGAGATGACCGAACTCGATTCGCGTCTCAATAGCACCCTGCTGGAGCGCGACGAGGAAGAACTCTCGCCCGCCATTGAAAAAGCAAGTCACAAAGTGCAACAACTGCGCAAGCGGTTGCATGTCGAAGAACGCATCGATCAACTCACACGTCAACAGACTGAGCTTCGCATTGCCACGCGCGAACTCGATGACGCCGGCTTATTGCCAATGCCAAAGCTGATCGCCGTGGGCGCGGCGTTTGTCTTTGGAGTGATGATGGTGCTAATGGGTCTGGCCGGTTCGGTGATGTATGAAATGACAGGCGCGCTTGCTTGGAGCGTGCTGGGCGTAATGTGCATCGGCGGTTCGGCGCTCGCCAAGCAAGTCCTGGAAAAAGCGAACACCAATATCTCCGCCAGTACGGAAGTTCAGCTTGAACAACTCGTCGCCCAACTGGCGGCGGCCGAAGGGGAGCGCGACGAACTCGATCGTCGCTTGCCACGCGGTGGCGGCGCGCTTGATCGTCGCTTGGCGACTGCGCAAGCCGAACTCGAATCGCTCGAAGAACTGGTCCCGATCGACGCGCAGCGGCAATTGGTGCGCGAGCGTCTGGCTCAGGCAGAAGCCCGCCTGAGCAAGCATCAATTCTCAGCCAAAGAAGCCCGTAGCAAGTGGAAGAGTTCGCTCAAATCGGCCGGACTTCCGGAGATTCTGGCCCCCGAGCACGTACGGATTCTCGCGCGTCGTAGCGCGGAACTTTCGGCGATTCGCACGCGGATGAATACGCTCAAACAAGAGATCGATCAACGCCAGCGCGAACTGAGCGTCATGGCGGGCCGCATCGGCGAATTGTTTCAACAAGCCGAGCTG
Organism: Pirellulaceae bacterium; assembly: GCA_041752355.1. Lineage (GTDB taxonomy): Bacteria > Planctomycetota > Planctomycetia > Pirellulales > Pirellulaceae > JAEZGD01. The sequence goes on from JBGSHH010000019.1 coordinate 9,601, forward strand.
ACGCCTGCCAGTAAGGACCTGCAAGCACAACTCAAGCAACTCGCCACGGCGCTGGCGGAAGCCGAAGGCTACATTGCCCGTCGCGATGGTTTGAAGGCGCAAGATCGAGGCCTGCGTCGCGAGCAACGCAAACTGACGCGCCGCATCGACGATTTGCAGCGTCGCCGCCGAGCTTTGTTGGTGGCCTGCGGCTGCAAAAGCGATGTGCAACTTCGCGAACGCGCCGCGTACCTCGAAGAAGCGGATCGGCTCACGCGGATGCATAACGAAGTGGCGGCGCAGATCGCCGCGCTAGTGCGACCGAATTTCACGGAAGAGCAGGTTTCCGCCGAACTCGAAAACAAGAATGGCACGCTGGTCGAACGCCGCGAAGACATCGCCCGTCAGTTGACCGCCGCGCAAACTCGCCTGGCGGAAGTCTATCAGCAGCGTGGCGAGATTCAGCACGAACTCAAGACGCTCATCGAGGATCGCCGCATCGCGTACGCGCAACTCGAACTGGCCAGCGTCGAGAGCCAACTTGAGAAAGCCTTGCACAAGTGGCGCGTCTTGGCAGCGACTTGGACGGTGCTCGATCGCATTTGCCGCTTGTATGAAGCCGAACGTCAGCCCGAGACGCTTATCGAGGCCTCGCTTTACCTGGCCAAACTCACGCAAGGTCAATACACGCGACTTTGGACGCCCCTGGGAGATAAGGCGCTGCGCGTCGATGATCGCCAAGGCAATTCGCTACGATTGGAAGTGCTAAGTACGGGTACGCGGGAAGCGATCTTCCTCAGTTTGCGATTAGCGCTGATCGCAGGCTATTCGCGCCGGGGCGCGAAGTTGCCGATCATTCTTGACGATGTGTTGGTCAATCTCGATCTGGCCCGTATGAAAGCGGCGGCCCATGTGCTACGCGAGTTCGCCATGAACGGGCATCAGTTGTTACTATTTACCTGCCACGAGCATATCGTCGAGGCATTCCGACAACTAAAGGTGGAGGTGCGTACGCTTCCCAATCGTCACGAAGTGCCGGAAGTGATCAAACCCGCGCCTGAGCCTGCACCAGTGCTCGTCGAAGAGCCGGTGTTCTTCGCATTGCCGATTGTGGAGAAGCCGCAGCCCAAGCCGCAGGAAGAGTTCACGCTGGCGGACGAAGAACCGTTGCCGGACCCCGAGCCGTACGTGCCTCCTCGCCGCGAAATCGCTTTGTGGGATGACGAACTGCGTCTGTCGGAAGAGGAACTGCCTACGGCCGCCGAGTATCTCGACGACATCACGATCGATATGGATTTCGAGCCGGAACCCGTACCCGTACCAGAAGCCGTGCCGGAATTTGATTTCACCTTAGCGGAAGCGCCGCGCATTCGTCGCGCCGCGCCGCTAATGCCACCTGCCCGCCCCGAGCCTGTCGTCGTCATGCAACGCGAGCCGAGCGGTTTCGAGGAACTTCACTACGACGAACCGGGGCCAGAACGCACCTCGCGCTTCACCTGGGAATCGCCCGAGCGCTGGTGGCGCGATAATAGTGAGGACGCGGCATAAGGCGCGCGACTCATTCGGGGGGAGGGATCATTCAATCGCTCGATGCGCCTTCTTATCGCGCATCATCAACTTGATTGCGCGCATTGAGTGAGTGAGAATCTTGGTACGACCTAGGATCTCTTTTAGGTTTGCCGTGAGGTCCACGCGGCGGCTTTACGGTGCGATTCTCCTCCCACCACTCTCAATCGAGCATCAGCATGTCCTATTTCAAATATGTGTTGTGCGCCGCACTTGTCGCGATCGCTGCGAGTTCGCTGGCGGCCGAACGGATCAACGACGTTGCTTACTACGCCGCAGACTTCCCAGGCAGTGGCGATTTGCCGTATCGCGCCGAACGCTGCAAGCTCGATATTTGCATTCCGGATCATGACGAGGAGGAGAAGCTCCCCACTGTTGTTTGGTTTCATGGTGGTGGTTTAAGCGGCGGCGAGAAGCACGTCATCGAGGAATTCACGACCAACAGAATCATCGTTGTGGCCGTCAATTACCGCCTGATTCCCAAAGCCTCCAGCCCGGAGTTCATCGAAGATGCTGCGGCTGCCGTCGCCTGGACGTTCGCGAATATTGAAAAACACGGCGGCGACAAAACGAAGATCGGCATCGCTGGCCATTCCGCCGGCGGATACCTGACCATGATGGTAGGTATGAATCCGGAATACCTGGCCAAACACAAACTGAAGAATACCGATCTGGCGGCGATCTACCCGATCAGTGGGCAAGCCACGACGCATTTTGCGATTGTAGCGGCGGCAGAGGAGGAAAAAGGCAGGTCGCGGCCGAAGAATTTTACGCGCGATAATCCGATCACGATCAACGAGTATGCACCTCTCCGCTACACCGATCAGCTGCTTCCGCCAATCCATTTGCTTTGCGGAGATGCCAAGATTGAATGGCCGGCGCGCGTTGAGGAAAACGCCCTGATGGCGGCGATGATTCGGACGGTAAGCGACCACAATGTGATCGAATTTCGCAGCTTTCCAGACACGAACCATGGTTCGTGCGTGAAACCGTCGGTCGAATACATCTGCAAGTCGATCCGCGGCGACAAGTAGTAGTTGTACGCCGCAATTGGACGGTTTCTATTGAGGATGAAGCGCGGCATCGCGCTACCGCAATTGGCTTCCCAGTTCTTTATCTAATTCCCCCACACTGATATTGCGATTGAGAACTTTGCCTTGCTTGTCGATCAGGATCATCGTCGGCAAGGTGAGGATGCCGAGTTCGTCGGCCAGACGGCTTTCCAGTCCGCCTGGTTCGTAAAGCTGCGGCCAGGTGAGCCGTTTGGTTTTCAGGAAGTCGCCCAGCGCTTTGGGATCGCTGTCGAGGCTGACACCGACGAGGGCGAACCCTTGTTTGGCGTACTTGGCTTGCAGCGATTTGAGCTGTTCCATGTCAGCCTTGCACGGTTCGCACCAGGTCGACCAGTAGTGGATGAGCACCACCTTACCTTTTAGCGAAGCGAGATCGAAGTCGCGTCCATCGGTGGTCTTCCCTTGCAGCGAAATGGACTTGCCAACACTGCCCAGTCGATAGCTCGCGCCGGCAGCCTTCTTGGCTAGTTCGTGCTTGGGAAACTTCTTCACGATTTGATCGAACCACTTGGTCGCTTCGTCTTCCTGGCCAGCGAATTCTTGCGCGATCGCCAACTGCAACATGGCTTCGGCGGCGTCATCGCTGGTGGGATAGTCAGTTACAAAGCCTTCTAAATCTTTGAGCCACTGCTCTTGAATTTTAACAAAATCAGCCTTTTCTGACTGCAGACTGGATGTGTAAGCCGCCGTCATGTAACGAAACTTCACATAGGCGATTTCGTCGAGGGGCGCCTTGTCCTTTTCGAGGCGAACGAGCAGCGATTTCAGGCGGTCGATGCCGTCCGGATAGCCTCCGCCTTGCACTGCGGCGCTGACCGTATCCGCCATTTGCCGGAGCCAGTTGGAACGTTCCTCGGCGTTGGCTGCTTTGGCGGCCAGCTGCTCCATTACATCGGCGCGGGCGGCGTTAAAACGGCCTTGTTGTGTCGGCGTTGTCGCGGAGGCCAGATCCTTGTCGACCTTCTCCAATTCGGCAATGAGTTTCTGGACTTCCGGAGTCAGGCCCGTTTCCATGGGGCCTTCCACTTCCACGTTTTTCGGCAGTGGGGCCTGGAAAAAGAAGCCTGTCGGGCCCACGCCAGCCAGGTCGTCGCTCGCGCTGGGCAGACCGATCACCCGCCACGCGTCGCCAACTTTCACCAGCGCGCCTATGGGCAGTTGCGATGTCTTACCGTCGGTCTCGATGACTGCCGCGACGTTGTCGTAGACCATGAGGTCTTTGGTGGAGCCATCGGTCCCTGCTGGTACGACGCCCGGTTGGTTGCCGCCGAAATTCAGCCACTCCGATTTGGCGGTAATTACTTTTTGTTTGACAGCGAGTGTTGCAAAACCTGTGGTCGCTTTGGCGATTTTATCCGCAATATCTTTGTTCTTATTGGCGCCGACTCCGAGCAATTTGAGTTCGTCCGTGGTCAATAGGACCGCTTCAAAACGCGCCGCATCGCGGTCGCGCAGGGCGGCCACGATTTCGGCGGAAACCTCTTCGGCTGAGAGCTGTTTCCACTCTTCGATTTTGCCATCTTCGTTTTCGTCGATACCCCAGCGCGTGCCCGCCGTTCCTAGCCAGCGATATTGATCTGCCAGCCCATTGTAGTTGGAGTCGATATCGCGATAGACCTCGATGCCAAGGCGATAATAGCACCACTGGTCGACTTTGTTGTCGCTGTTGCTGTCGATGAAGCGGCGTAACAGTTCGCCCGATTCGCTGCGCACAACCCAGCCTGTCACTTCGCCTATTGTTTCGGAAGTGACTTTGCACTTGGTGATCGCCGACTTCTCAGGCGTGTCGAATTCCACCCCTTTTTGGATCGGAGTAAGCTGCATCGCCTGTTCGGCGGTGGGAGGAGCGGCTCCCACCAGTGTCGTTGAGCACCAGACCGAGGCGGCGATGGCAGCGGCCAAAGCTGTTCTTCGCAGCGAGCGTTGCATGTTTCCGTTTCCCAGATACGCGAACTTTGAAAGGGAATTACTTGTCGATTTCCGAAGGCCGGTCGCGGGACTCGCCTTCGTCTTAGTCTTCGGTTTTCCATCCTCCAAGGCATGATGAAAAGGTACCGACTGCCGCGATTGTAGCGATTGCAGGGATCTAGATCCTAGGGCAATTTGCGCCTGCAAATGTATGGCAGGACAAGAGTTACAGCCGATTTCACTCCTTCGGCAACGCTCCTGGTGCAGTCGCAGCGAAGGACTGCCGATGGATAGGAGACTTTCGCATGGTTGGTGGCGAGGTAGCATTGCTGTCACGGGATTCACCCCTTTGACAGTCCCCAATCAGCATTTAGAATGCGTAATCTGCCTGTGCGGCAGGTGGTATTTAGGGCGGTTAGCTCAGTTGGTTAGAGCGCGTCGCTGATAACGACGAGGTCACAAGTTCGAATCTTGTACCGCCCACTTCCGTCGCTGGCGACGGAATTTAGTCACGATGGGGACGTAGCTCAATTGGGAGAGCACTGCCTTTGCAAGGCAGGGGTTGAGGGTTCGATCCCCTTCGTCTCCACTGTTTTGTTGGTTGGATGGCGAAAGTGAAAATAAATTTGGCCAGCCCCTTTACATTAGGGAAACCGGCCGATACATTTCCACACTCTCGCCTATGAAGTTTCGAGGAAGTCAGTTGCGGAAAAATTCGTAACGACCCCCTTGAAGAGAATTAAAGACTCTCTATACTTCAAGTCGAAGTAAGGAACTCGCAAGCGGTTAGGGCGAAAGTCCTGGTCGCTTGCACAAGTGAAAGGATGCCTCAGCACGCCAGCTCAAATATCGCTCGCAAAAATAAATTTTGCGAAACGACGAGTGGTGTGTTGACAAGCTCTCGGAGAGGTGATAACTTCTCTTCCTTCCACTTGATTGGAAGTGGTCAGCTACTACGCTTGACGACGACCAGGAGCGAGGCTTAAGTTAGACTGAGCCTCGCTCCTGCTCGTTGAGCAGCGACGAAACAAGCCTTTCGGGGTGAGTTTCCGATTGATATTTGACAATTTGGTTGCGGAAGTAGATGGCATCTTCGCATGAGCGGAGTAGTCAGGTCGTTCTCAAGGCGATCTGGTGAAACGGCTTGTGCAAAGTTCTTAGAGCCGACACTTATGAAAGTCCTTTCTTTTGCAGAGGGGGACGGAAGTAAGTGTCAAGACGAAAGAGATTGTGTTAATGGATCTGCTATTTGGCTATATATCGTGGCCAGATAGCACGGTGGTTAACGCCTGTATCTTTGCTTCCTTTCAATGCTGACTTCGCCTTAGCTGGCGTGGTTGGTGTAGTTGGGAGAGCTTTGGATATAGGTGGTCAAGCTACTAAGGGCGTATGGGGGATGTCTCGGCATGAGAAGGCGATGAAGGGCGTGGAAGTCTGCGAAAAGCCTGGGGGATTAGACAAACATAATTTGATCCCAGGATTCCCGAATTAGCCCGTACTGAATACATAGGTACGGTGCCGCCAACCCGGTGAACTGAAACATCTCATTAACCGGTGGAAAAGAAAGAAAAATCGATTCCGTAAGTAGCGGCGAGCGAAAGCGGAAGAGCCCAAACCGCGAAGGTTTTCCTTTGCGGGGTTGTAGGGTCTTTCACATGAGAGTTACAAAGTCAGCGTTTAGAAGAATCGCTTGGAACGGCGAGCCACAGAGGGTGACAGCCCCGTAATCGACAATTGTCTGATCTCTCGAAAGATACCTGAGTAGGTCGGGTCACGTGAAACCCCGACTGAATCCACGGAGACCATTCCGTAAGGCTAAATACTCTCTCATGACCGATAGTGAACTCAGTAAGGCGACTGAAAGATGAGAAGAACCCCGACGAGGGGAGGATAGTGAACCTGAAACCATACGCTTACAAGCGGTCGGAGCACTATGACGTAAGTCAGTGTGACGGCGTGCCTTTTGCATAATGATCCGGCGAGTTACCGTCAATGGCCCGGTTAAGGTCCTCAGGACCGAAGCCTAAGGGAAACCGAGTCTGAATAGGGCGTTTTGTCATTGGTGGTGGACGCGAAACTGCGTGATCTACCCATGGACAGGTTGAAGCGCGGGTTAAACTGCGTGGAGGACCGAACTCATTTGGGTTGAAAACCGATGGGATGATCTGTGGGGAGGAGTGAAAGTCTAATCAAACGCAGAGATAGCTCGTT
>JBGSHH010000020.1:0-20809 GCA_041752355.1 Pirellulaceae bacterium
TTGCCTCCCTCGAACCCTTGCACATAAGGAAACGTTTGCGCGACAGGCGGACCAATCGTGAAGGTTCCGTTGTATTGATCCTGGCCGTTGGTCTCGCCTGTGATGAAGTCGCTGTCTTGATTCAATAAATTACCAGCGGGATCGCGTACATCCGATTCAATCCGCAACGTATGTTGCCCGGTCACCGCGCTGGCGAGTTGCATGGTGAAGGTGCGATTGTCGGCACTGGTGGTAGGTTCTCCGAGCAGCGGCACCACAAATCCCGCTGGTCCGGTGACGAGGATATCCGGCGTGGTGAATGTGGCGGGATCGATCGGTTCGTCGAATGTGACGGAGAACGCGTTCCCTCCCAATCCCGCCAGGCTCGTAATGCGCGGTCCGAAGACATCCACATTGCTGACGCGAATATCATCCAACGTCAACGAATAGCCATTCAAACTGCTGTGCGTGAAGCGGATGAAGACATCGCTATCGATGGTAACATTTGCGCTCGCCAGCGCGGCATCCAAGTCGAGAGCATAGCGCGTATATTGTCCCAGCGTGGCGGGAGCGATATTGGAGGCTTGACTGACTGTGGAAAAGAGTGTGCCGTTGTTGCTTACGGAAATTCCGATCGAGTTGGAACTCGAAACCGTGCCCAGCGCTTGCATCCAAAAGTCGAGTTCCAGATTGGTCGCGCCAACTTGTCCCGACAAATCGAGCGCCAAGGTGGCCGTCTGAGCGCCGGAACCGACGTTGTCGAATTTGAGGTGGTGCGTGCCGAGCGGGTTGCCAACGCTGGTCGCTTGGATGATGGTGGTGTTGGCAGTCGTAAAATTCCAGCCTGAGAGTCCCACCAGCGTTCCCGCTTCAAAACCTTGCGTGTAGGGAAAGGCTTGAGAAATGGCCAGATTGAGCACTAAGGTGCTGGAATACGCATCGGAGGTCTCACCCATGAGGGCATCGCCATCTTGATTCATCAGATTGCCAGCGACATCGCGGACATTCGGTCCGATCGCGAGACGATGAGTTCCTCCCGTCAACGAGGAGAGTTGCAAGGTGAAGGTGCGATGATCGGCGCTCGCGATAGGGTCACCGACCATCGGCACCGAAACACCAACCGGACCAATCATACTCACATCGCTGGCAGTAAAGGACGATGGATCAATCGGCTCATCAAATGTGACCGTGAACACGCCTGCGGCATCCAGTTGCGTGGAGGCCGTGATGCGCGGTCCCAGGACATCGGCAGTGCTGATCCGTATGTCATCCAGCGTCATCACGCGGCCCGTGGTAAACGCGGTGTTGAGGAACTTGATATAGACATTCGCATCGAGTTGGATGAACTTCGAGGCAAGCACCGCGTCGAGATCGATGGCATATTGATAAAAGTTGTCGGCGGAGGGGGCCGTCAGACTCGATAACGAAGTTACATACGAGTAGCCAACCCCGTCGCCACTGACCAACACGCTCAAATCGTGCGAACTCGTGGTCGACACCTGTTGCATCCAAAAATCGAACGACAGATTGGTGGCACCCGCCATGCTGGATAGGTCGAGCGCCAAAATGGCTTCACGGTTGGTCGCACTGCCGCTGGTAATGCGCAATTGTTGATCGCCCCCGTGCGGGTTAGCGTCGGTGGTGACATCCATCGTGCCAGTCGGCAGCACAAACTTCCAACCTGGCAGATTGGCCAGGTTGCCTACTTCAAAACCTTGCGCATAAGGAAATGGCTGGGGAATCGCCGGTCCGACCTGAATCGAACTCACATAGGCATCCGCCGCTTCGCCACTGATCGCGTCATTGTCCTGGTTCATCAGGTTGCCGGCCAAATCCAGCACGTCGGGGCCGATACGAATCGAATACGTCCCGACGAGGGTTTGCCCAGGCGACAACGCAATGGTAAATGTAGTTTGTTCCGCGCTGGGTATTGGATTGCCACTCACGGCGACCACACCTCCCGCTGGATCGGTGACGACAATGTCCGACGCGGTGAACGTCGCGGCGTCGATCGGTTCGCTAAACGTGACGCTGAATGAACTCAGCGGACCCGCAACTTGTGGACTAGTGGCGGGGGACTGCGACGTGATCCTCGGTCCGCTGATATCGAGTTGCGAAATGCGGATGTCATCGAAGACCGAGCCGCCTCCATTGAGATAGTAGTTATCCTGGCTAAAGCGGATGCGAAAATCGCTTGAATAGCTGATGCCGGCTGCCGCAATCGCGGCATCCAGACTGAGTGAATGGTGCTGGTAGAAGGCTTCGCTGTTGGTGCCAGTCAGCACGACCACCGTGTGCCAGGTGACGCCATCAGCGCTGATTTGTACGCGGTCGTCAGTGCTATCGTATTGGTCGCCAATCTCCTTTTGCCAAAAGTCGAGCGTGAGTTGCGATTGGCCCACGAGGTTCAAATGCAAGATGGCATGCTGCGTTCCAGCGTAGGCCGCCGTCTGTTCGAGAAACAGATGAGAGCTGCCGCTGTGGGGCGCGCTGTTACTGGTGACCGTCGCCCTGCCATTGACGCCCGTCATAAACTCCCAATAGCCACCCAGTGCCGATAGCGAGCCGGCCTCGAACGACTCTTCAAACGGTATCGCGTTCACACCGGGTTTGACGGTAAACGTCCGCGTAAAGCTATCGCCGCCCGTACCATCACCGTTGCCATCGAGCAGATTGCCTGACAGGTCGCGTAACGCGCTAGCGGCGGTGAAGCGATAGAAGCCCGCTGGCAACGGGGCGGCAATGTTGAGCGTTGCGATCAAGCCGCCGGCATAAGTCGCACCCAAGCTCACAGCATTCGGCACATCGTCGCCTGTGCCAAAGGCCTTGTCGAGCCCGGCTTCGACCAGCGCCCAGTTGCCAACATTGTTGACCGTGGCGGCGTCCATTACTTCCGAAAAACGCACCGTCAGCGTGTTCGGTGAAGCCCATGTCGCACCTCCATCGGCTGGCAGCGGTTGCACCGAACTGATGCGCGGCGCGATGCTCACATCGTTGGTGACACGCAACCCCCAATCGACAATGGTGCCGGCATTTCCACTCGCGTCGTCCGTAACGCGCAGCGTCCAGGTACCCTGCGCGTTGTAGCCATCCAGCGCCGAGAGCTGCCCTTCCGGTCGGTAGCGGCCGGTAAAAGGGGCCACACCTGCCGCGACGGAAAGAGTGGCTTCGTCATCTAAAAGGATGCCGGTCACATCGTCGCCACTACCACCGACATCGGTGAAGAGTTCGACAATGGTTCCATCCGGCGCGATGAGAAAGACGTCGAGATCGGCGGCGTTGGGATGGAGGATCGTCAGCTCGACATCCAAGTCGGCAATCGTAAGCGGGGAAGTAATGGTGAGTGTCGAAGTGACGCTCGCCAGATCGGCGACTGTCTTCGGGACGTCAGTGGACGTATAACGCTCGACCAGCGGATCGTCGACGACAAAACTGCCGACTACTTTCGGATTGGAAATGCCAAGCGAATCCAGGACACTGCCCGCGGCCAGTGAATAGCTAACCAGACCGTCGCGAATCACTCCCGAAAGCGTAAAGGCGACGGAGTCGGTGTCGATAATGCTGAAGCCTGTCACATTCCCATAGTCGAGGCTCAGGTCGGTCGCTTGAATGGAAGCTGTGTTGATCGGCTTGTTAAAGTTCAGCACCAACTGGGTAGGAGACGCCGTGACGGTGGCACCTTGCGCTGGCGTGCTGGTGGTGATTGCTAATGGTAATGGGTCGTAGAAGAACGTGCTTTGCCAGGCGTCGATCGCATCGCCATCGATCGACCGATTGACGGCGTTGGCGGCAATGTGCAGTGTATGCAATCCGGCCGAAGAGATAGGCGAGACGTTGAACAAGAAATTTACCGTGTCCGCGTCAATCGCCACCCAACTATCGGCGGGAACGCCATCTAGAGTCAGATCGCTCGCTTGCACTGACACGGGATTGTAAGGATGCGTGAAATCGATGGCGATGGAAGTGGGTGGAGAAGTGAGTATAGCGCCATTGGCGGGATTGCTCCCCACCACGTTCATTCCGAGTTGCAATAGCGTCCCGCGCGCATTGAGTCGGCCACCGCTAGCGGTCACATGAGTGAGCGAAGAAATGCGATCGGCACCATTCAAAATTGCGGTTTGGATTTGCGCCGCCGTGGAAGTGGGGCTGTATGCCCATGCCAGCGCCGCCACGCCGCTCACGTGCGGCGTCGCCATGCTCGTGCCGCTCAAGGTGGAATAGCTGCTGCCCAGCACGGTGCTGTAGATGTCCACACCCGGTGCCGCAAGATCGACACTGCTCGAGCCATAGTTGCTGAACTGGGCGAGCGTGTCGCGATGGTCGGTGGCGGCGACGGAAATAATGCTGCTGACGTTGTAACTAGCGGGATAGGCAGGCGAACTATCGTTGTTACGTGTGTGGTTGCCAGCGGCGGCAATGAACAACATACCAGCCGCGCCGTTGGCGGCAATGGCGTCGTAAAGTGCCTGACTGTAAGATCCTCCACCCCAGCTATTGTTCGTTACACGTAGATTCACGCCGTAGGTCGTCCGCATCATCGTGGCATAGTTGACGGCGCGCACCGCATTGGACGTATTCCCGCTACCCGATGAATCCAAGAACTTGAGCGCCATAATGGACGAAGTCCAATTGACCCCCGTCACGCCGACGCCATTGCTGCCAACGCCGGCAATCGTGCCGGCAACGTGCGTGCCGTGACGATTATCATCCATCGGGTTTCCATCGTTCCAGACGAAGTCGTAACCGTGGAGATCGTCGATAAAGCCGTTTTGATCGTCGTCGATTCCATTAGCAGCAATCTCGCCAGGGTTGATCCACATGTTCGCGGCGAGATCGGGATGCAAATAGTTGACTCCCGTATCGATGATGCCGACGACGACTTGCGATCGGCCTGTGAACAAATCCCACGCTTCGGGCGCGTCGATATCGGCATCCGTGACGCCGCCCGTTTGTCCCGTGTTGTGGAGGCCCCAGAGTTGCGAGTAGGAAGGATCGTTCGGCGTGAGATGGGCCTCGAAGAGTTGATTCTGCTCAAACGAAGCAATGTTGGGATTGGCATTCAGCCACGTGGCGACGCTGGTTGTGTCGACCGATGAACGAACGAGCAGTTGCCCGGCGATACCTAGTCCGCCTACCACGTGCAGCTCGCTACCAGCAAAAATCGCGAGCGTATCGGCAACGGAATGCAAGCCGCTCAGCGCGCTATTGGATAGCTGGACGATCCACTCTTGTTCGGCGACTTCCGGGCCAGCCTCGCCACCCAGCGACGCCAGGGGCGATTCGGACGCCAGCGTTTCAAACCAAGCCGGCAAAATGGCGCGCGCAGCAGGGTTCGCCACGCTGTCGGAGAAGAGTGGTGCAGGTTCTGGCGACGGCGCTTGTAAGCCAGCCAACAGCGTTCGGTGTTCGAGCTTCTCTAAGCTTAGCGAGTTTCTAAAGAGTGCATGTCGATTCCATCTTTGATGAGTCGCGGTCCTGCGAAATCGTCTCATACCAGGCATCGCTCCAGCGCAAATCCGATGTCCTATCCATCGATCACACAATGCAAGCTATGAGCATAAACGCACCCACCTAAGCGGGCAAGTGAATTCGGCCCCGTTAGAGGCGGCTCAGGCGAACCAGAATGTAGCATCAACCGCCACTTGCATGTTTCAACGAATATCTGAATTGAGACTCGTCATAGACCCTGCCAGCGAGTAAAGTCAAGGTCGCAAGCCTCGACCTCCCGCCTACTCCAGCTTCCGGAAATTCGTCATGCCATTGGTTCGCTTGATAAGCCTCGCGCTACTGTTTTGCTGTGTGGTTGTGACGAGTACTTGCCATGCAGCGCAAGGGGCCGGTGATACACTCGAACAACAATTGTTGCGCGAACCGGCGGCCGAGCTAGCCAAGGGGGCGCTGGCCGAAGGTGATGCGGTACGCGGGGCGCTGATCTTTCATCACTCGTCGCTCACCTGCGTGGCTTGCCATAGCGTGGGGGATCGGCCCAACGCGATTGGCCCCGACTTGACGAAGCTCGATCGCAAGATCACCGACGCGTCACTGGTCGAGTCGCTGCTCGATCCTTCCAAGGAGATTGCGCCGGCCTACGCCATGATTGCAGTGGAAACTACCGCTGGAATCATCGTGCGCGGCGTTCCCGTCGAAGAGACGCCCGAGAAGATCGTGCTGCGTGATGCCGCGCAGCCACTCAAGTTGATCGAAATCAAAGCTGCCGATATCGTCGAACGTCAAAAGGCGACGCAATCGATCATGCCGACGGGGCAAGTGAACTTACTCGCCAACCGGGGGCAGTTTTTGGATCTGGTCCGTTATCTCATATCCTTGCGCGATGGTGGTGCGGAGCGGGCCCGCGAAATCGAACGGGGAATGGAATCGCTGGTGCGCGAGTTTCCTGATACGCCGCTGCCGCATCGGCCGGTGGTCCAGCGTGGCGAAGTGGCGGTCAGTGGCGGCCAGAAGTATCCGCGCGGGATCGCGCTCGGCTTTGATACGGGCACCGTGTTGTTTGATGCCGATCAGCTTCGCACCGTCGCCCTTTGGCACGATGGTTTTGTGAAAAGCTCGCCGCAAAATTACTTTGGCGTCTATTGGCATAGCGCCGGCAGCCAACCGCAGCAGTTCGTGTCGGGGCCCCATCCACTCGCGTTCAAATTGCCGGGAAGGGAACAGTTTCAAGCGTTTGAACCGCCGCTGACAAGCGATCCTAACACCGGCACGCGTTTCGATGGCTATCAGGTTGGTCAGGACTGGGTGAGGTTACATTATCGGCTGCGCGTCGGCGATCAACGCGTGCGCGTCACCGAGGACGTTCGCGTTATGCGTGATGGCAAGTCACATGGTTTCGCTAGATCGTTTCAATTTTTCGATCTGCCGGCGGGCGCGCTTGTTTCACTACAACTATCACCTGCAAAAGAGCATTGGCAACAAGCGTCGTGGCTGGGCTATCAAGTCGGCGATCAACAATGGCTCGCCTATGCATCGCCGGAGACAGGGGCCAAATGGGAACCGGAGAACGCCTCGGTGAGCGCTCCCCAGCGCTTGATATCGTCCGCCGCCAAGACCAACACCGCCTTGGAATTGCGACTGGACCTCTGGCAATCCGCCGCTGACAAAGCGTCGCTCGACGAAAATGCGCTCAAACCGCTATTGGCCAACACACCAGCGCTGACCGACACATTCGATCTGGCGGTGGCCGCCGCGTCGCCTGTGCCAGCTGCCAGCGAGCAAGATGAATCGCCTGCCGAGAAAACACCGCCACGTCCCGGTGTGAACCCCAAAGAGAACATCGACGAGTTCCCCAAGACCAAAGGACGTTTTCTGAGGTTCGTGGTGACCGCCGCCACTGGCGACACCGAGCCAGGTCTCGATGAATTGGAAATTTACGGGTCCGACCCGAACATCAATCTCGCCGTACAAGGCAAGGCGAGCGCGTCGGCGGTAATTTCCGGCTACCCGATCCACCAAATCAAACATCTTAACGATGGCAAACTCGGCAACAACAATAGCTGGATCAGCGGTCAGGCCAACGGTGGCTGGGCGCAGATCGAGTTCCCTGAAGCGGTCGAGATGAGCAAGATTATTTGGGCGCGCGACCGGACCGGAACCTGTCAGGATCGACTAGCGACGAAATATCGCATTGAAGTTTCTAACGACGGCAAAGAGTGGACGAAGGTCGGCGACGAAAGCGGTCGCGCGCCGGTCACAGCGTTCGCCGCCGGAGCGATCAACAAGAATGCCTCGCCGGGCTACGAAATGGAATCGATTCCGCTGCCGTTCCCCGGCTGCCGCCCAAGCGATATCGTTTTCAGCGACGATGGCACGATGTATATCCTGGCAATGACCGAAGGACAGGTTTGGCGGACGCGCGTGCCGCCGGTGGGACATCCGAAACAAGTGCGCTGGGAGCGTTATGCCGCCGGACTCTATCAAGCGGTCGGTTTGGCGATGGTGGACAATCGTTTGTTCGTCGCACAAAAGCCCGAGATCACCGAACTCATCGACCACGACGGCAATGGCGTCGTCGATCACTTTCGTACCCTTGCCACGGGCTGGGGCATTTCCACCGGTTGGCACGAATACTGTTTTGGATTGGCGGTCGATCGCGAGCAGAAACATCTGTGGTTTGCGCTCAACACAGGCTATTTTTGGACCAATCCCGGCTATGTCAATCCAGGTCGTTGGCGCGGTTCGGTAATGCGTGTGGCGATCGATTCCGAAAGACTAGAAGAAGTCGCCAAGGGGTGCCGCGTTCCCAATGGCATTTGCCGTGGGCCCGACGACGGCATGTTCTTCACCGACAACCAAGGAGATTGGATTCAAGCCTGCAAGCTCGCGCATGTCGTGTCGGGCCGTTTCTATGGACATCCTGAATACAAGGAAGACGCGCTACCGAGCGACGCCTATCCCGATGGTCGCAGCACGATTTGGTTTCCCTACCATCGCATGCGCAGCATCTCCGGACCGATCCACGACACGACGCAAGGCAAGTTCGGCCCCTTCGTCGATCAGATGTTTGTCGGCGATGTGGGCTATGGCGCCAACGCCGGCATCATGCGCGTGGCGCTTGAAAAAGTGGATGGCGAGTTTCAAGGCGCCTGCTTCCCGTTTGTCGACAATCAACCGCTGGGCTGTGAACGGATGCGATTTGGTGCCGATGATTGCCTGTATGTGGCGTCGCTCACCAGCGGTCTGACTCGTTTGTCCTACCAAGCCAAGCAAGTGCCGCTCGCCCTGCAAACGATTCGCATCCGTCCCGGCGGCCTGGGCTTCGTCGTGCAACTGACCAAGCCATTGGCCAGCGACCAGAAGATCGATCCCGCGCAATTCGCCGTCAAGCGCTATCACTATCTCTACACGGGCAACTATGGCTCGCCGCAGGCCGACGAGAAAGTAGTTCCGGTCGAGGCCGCCGAACTCTCGGCCGATCGCACTTCGATCACGCTCTCCTTGCCTGTCGAAACCTATCCCCTGGGCATGGTTTACGAATTCCGCCTAGGCGAACTCAGCGACGAACAGGGGGAGAAGCTACAGCATCGCGAGGCGTGGTATACCGTCCAACGCATTCCCAAATAACGAGCCATCGATCAATCAATGCTGATGGAATCCGCCCGGACGAGTAATTCGTTGCTAATCTCCACTCCCTCAAATAGGATGTGGCCTACGGGCTAGTTCAGTCACCCCTCTCTAGGCTTAGGTATGCCACTGTTCAAACAGCGCAAGGTCTCGCGACGCTCGCGGGTTCGTTCCTACGTGGAACAGTTAGAAGCCCGTCGCCTGCTGGCTTTGGTGCCGGAAATTGAGCCGAACAATTGGTTTGACACCGCAACACATTTTACGTTGAGTCCGACGGGCGGGGATATCCTCACCGGCACAATAGCCCGGACCGGGGATTTGGATTACTTCAAGGTGGAACTCTCGCAAGGAGAACTCCTCACTGTCAATTTCAGCAGTGCCAACTTCGCCGAAGCAGTAACTGCCGACATCCTACTCATCGACGTGCAGGGCAATATCGTGGCGCGCCGCCATGGCGCCGAGGAAGTACAGTACCTCGTTCCCGCCGCTGGCACGCATTACATTGTCGCGAATGCCGGGGCCGACATAGGCATCTTCACGGGTTCGTATCAACTCAGCGTGACCCACAGCACACAAACTTTCACGCCGGAAGTGGAGCCCAATGACCTCCCCAACCAAGCAACCATCATCACCAACGGCACGTACTTCGGCGGCACGGTTCCCAGCGACATTGACTACTATCAAATCAACGGATTAACGGCGGGACAGTCCCTCGCCGTCTCTCTTGTGGGCAATACGCCGAGCAACATTCAAATCAGCCTGCTCGATAGCAACAACGATACGATTGCCACCGATTTCCTTAGCCAAGGACTAGTCAGGGTGTTGCCCTCGAGCGGTAACTACCGACTGAAAGTCACCGGTAGCGGTGGCGTTGTCGCTTCCTATCTGGCTGCCATCAGCGTCCGAAACGTCTCCGGTACGCTCCTCACGAATAATGACTTTGCCACCGCGCAGTCCCTGGGAACCGGACCGCAGCTCCTTCCCGTCGCCGGCCGCCTGACTTCCCTGACATCGGCACAAGTCTATTCGTTCCAGACCACTGACCTCGAACAGATCAACGCCGCCCTCGCGTTCGATCCTTACAATCGAATATTACGCTTGTACGACGAGCAAGGTCGCTTGCTGATGCATAACGTCAACGGCACCGTCTCCACTGGCACACCCGACCTCAGCCGCGCTCCTGGCAAGTACTACCTCACGGTGCAAGCGCTTGAAGAATCGGCGCTCGGGCCATATCAACTCGTCTTCTCGACTTCGTCGTTCAGTAAACAACGCGATGTTCCGCTGTTTTTCCTCGATTTTACGAGTCAGACATCGCATTTGGGTTTCGACTGGGATAGCAGCTTCGCCGAGCCAACCGCCATTGCTTTTCTGCAAGGTATGTTCGAATCGCGCTATGGCGCTTTCGATGTCGATGTGACGCAGACACTGCCCACGAATACCACAGAGTATGTAGGCCAAGGCTATGGCGACTTCGGCGATATCGGCGCTGGGGGTTGGGGTGGCGGCTACTACGGCGTGCGACGCCCCGATGGCGATTCGGTGGTGTCGGCCAACTCAATGAACGTGACGAGCATCAACTATGGCGCGTCCTCCATCCTCAATCACGAGTTGGGGCATGGTGTGGGCCTCAGTCACTTGCGTAATCCTCGCGGTTTGCTCAGCTACGACGTGCAACAAGCCGCTTATCCCTATGGCTCAGGCTATTCGTTTGTCGGCAGCGATTCCTACATGCCGACGAACTTCCTCGAGAACTCGCGCGATTATCTCGACTTTGTCCTGCAAAGCGGGCGACAAATTGTCGAAACCGGCGCTAACGACACCTTCGCCACCGCCCTGGGCCTCGATCGGTACCTGGCGGAGATGAAGTTGGACTACATTGCGGCCCCTTCCACGTCGGCGCAGGTGAGCGGCACCAACCATCTGGAACTTTTGGATTTTAACAACGATGGCAATCTGGATATCATCACCGCGACATCGCCCAACGTCATGAATCTCTTTCTAGGCGACGCTAGCGGTGGCCTCACGTATCAATCCAGTCTGGCCCTGCCCAACGGCACTGTCTTTACAGGGCTCCCGTCCGATCCCACCGCCGTCGGCGATGTCGATGGCGACGGTATCACCGACTTCGCGGTGGCGGCATCCAATGCGAGCGGTCGCTGGGCCTATATCGTCAAAGGCAATTTGGCGGCAACACTCGCGGTTGCGTCGACCATTGCCGTGTCGGCATCCAGCGATCTCACCTCGCTAGAACTCGTCAAGCTAAATGGTGATGCTCGGCCAGACTTGGTGGTCGGCCACATTGGTAATCGTATAACCGTGGGGCTCAATGATGGCTCAGGCAATTTCCCTTCGCTAACCAGCATTGCCACATCCGCGCCAGGCATCTTTGATATTGCCGCAGGCGATGTCAACGGTGATACGCTGACTGACCTTGTCTTCGTCGGCAATACTTCAGGCGGACTGAGTCAGTTCTCCGTGCTACGGGGTAATGGCAATGGCACATTCCAACCGACGCTGAATTACACGACGGCGACTATTCCCTCCACGATTGCGCTGTGGGACTACGATAGCAACGGCGCGCTTGATGTTGTCGTCGGAGCCTCCTCATCCAGACAGCTGCAGTTCTTCACCAACAACGGAGTTGGCTCGTTCGCGTCCACGCAGTCGTTCAAAGGCAGCGCGGATTTCACCGACCTTGTTGTTGCCGACTTGAATGGCGATACCCGCACTGATTTGGTCGCGACAACCTACAACGGCGCGCTTGCCTTTCTGAGCCTGGCCGATGGCACGTTTACCGATGCGATCAATCTGCCGGGCATTCAAGGAAGTGGCGGCGCGGTCGTCTACGATGCCAATCAAGATGGCTTCATGGATGTCATCAATGTTGATCTTTCCAATGCTTCCTTTTCGCCCCTCTTCGGCCAACCCAACGACCCCGCCAACGATCGCGCGATAGTCATCGGCGGCATCGCGACCAGTGCGGATGTCGACCACTACAGTTTCAACGCCACCGCCGGACAAAAGTTTGCAATCGATGTCGATGCAGCCGAGTTTCAAAGTTCGCTCGACGCGGTGCTGACGCTCTATGATGCCGCCGGCAACTTGCTCGCGACCAATAACGACGCGCTCGATCGCGAATCAGGCATCGACAGCGTCGATCCCTATCTGACCTACACGTTTGCCACAGCTGGCACGTATAAAGTACGCATCAGCAGCCTGCGCGATACCGTCGGTGATTACCGCTTGAAGATCACGCCGAATGCGGCCTTCGATACCGCAGGGCCGCGCATTCTGGGCGCGGTTCCTAGCGGCGCGAGCAACGTCGGCACGCGGCAAATCGTGTTACTGGTGAACGATCAACTCGACCCGACGACACTCGCCGCTAACATTCAAGTCGTCGGTGCCACGAGCGGTTTGCGTCCCGGTTTCGCCACGTTCGATCCCATCGATAGCACGCTTGTCTGGACGGCGGAGGAATCGCTGCCGATCGATACCTACACCGTCACGCTTATCGGTACTGCCGGTGGCATCGCTGACTTGCGCGGCAATCTGCTCGATGGCGAGACAGGGGGCGCATTCCTGTTCCCACAGGTCTCCGGCAATGGTGTGGCAGGGGGGACATTCAGCTATCAATTTGGAATTTCGTCGCTAGACAATTCCCCCGCCACTTTTACCGCCAGCTATCGGCGACACGAATACAATCGCGGATTGTTTACGTTTACGTCGTCCGATCCACTCTCGCTCGCCAGCGTGGCCGCGGCGAAACTTACCGCCCGCGGCGCTGGTGCCGATGCCACGTTCAATACGGCCGATGATCGATTCGTGCCGCTCGACGCCTTACAAGACAAACTTTCGCCAAATACGCTCTATCTCTATACGCGTGGTATTCCGGATGCTGATCGCTATCGGGTCGAGGGAACCTTTCTCGACGCTGTAGGCCGCACCATCGATCTTTCTTCGATCGAGGTTTTGGCGGGGGTCGAAGTTCCCGAATCAGTGCTCTTCACTACCACAGAGATGACCCAAACAGGTCTGACAGGTAGTTACATTAACAGCAGCCTGCGGGGGGTTGCTGCCAACACCGACTGGGTCGGTACACAAACGATTGCTGGCACGCGCATCGATCCTAACGTGCATTTTCGCGTCGATGAATTTGGCAGTCGCGCCGAGGTCGGCATCTCCGGCGGTTCCGACAGCGACTGGGATAACTTCTCGGTGCAATGGGACGGCTATTTGCGCGTCACCATGGCCGGCACCCAAATCTACACGCGCAGCAACGACGGGAGTCGCGTGTGGATTGATCTCAACGACGATGGACTCTTCGAGGGAGCGAACGAACTGCTTAATAATGGCTGGGGAACGGAGCATGGCGGCACTACCTCGGGCGAGTTGTCGGTGCCGCTCCCCTTCGGTACCCACAAGATTCGCATCCAGTACGAGTCAACCACAGGCAGCAACGAAGCGTTGTTGGAATGGCTCACGCCGGACCGCGCCGGCCAAATCGATAACGTCGCACATGGACCCTCGGTGATCGGAGTTAACGTCCAGCCCAATTCCACCATTGCGGCGAATCTGAATCTCAATGTCGCCGTTTATTTCAGCGGTGCGGTTGTGGAATCGACGCTGACGACGGACAACTTCAAGCTGCGCTACTCACCCGATCCCACCTTTTATGATGCCAATGACAGCTATCTTATTGGGCTGATTGCTTGGGATCCCGCGACCCATCGAGCGACCTTTCAATCCGACCGTCTGACGGCTGGGTACTACCAGATTGAACTCAATGGCGACGCAGGCGGCATTATCAATTCGGAAGGCTACTTGCTTGATGGCGAGTATCTCGATTCGTACATCGCCGGTTCGACGCTCTGGACCTGGCAGAACACCCCCAGCGGCGATGGCTTGCCTGGTGGCGACTATCTGGCCTCCTTCAGCGTCAGCACCGCGCCGCAGATTACCGGTTTGACGTCTGATTCGGGTACCTCCAACACCGACCGCATCACCAGCGACACCACGCTCGTTCTGCACGGGCGCGCTGTGGCCAATGCCAACATAGAAGTGTCCCTCGCCGGCGCGCCCCTCGGTACAACCTCCAGCAATGCCAGTGGCGACTGGACTTTCGACTACAGCGGCATCTCGCTGAGCGCCGGCTTGCACCGCTTTACCGCAACAACGACCGTGGCCGCCGTCACATCGTCTCCTTCGGAAGCGTTCGACGTCACCATCGACAACGTCCTCGCCGCGCCCGCGATACCCACCATCACCAACGATACCGGCAGCAGCGCCAGCGACCGCAACACGACCGATCGCACGCTGACCTTTCAAGGCACGGCCGAACCGGGTAGTTCCGTTACGCTCTCGCGCGTTGGTGTCGGCACGCTGGGTACGTTCACTGCCACCGCGATTACAGGCAAGTGGAGTTTCGACTACTCCGCGACATCGCTTTCGGATGGTGTTTACAACTTCACGATCGCCGCCACCGACATCGCCGGCAACACGACCAATACACCGTTCTCCGTCACGGTCGACAATGTGGCCAATGCGCCTGTTATCTTGGCGATTGCCGACGATACCGGCACCACTGGCGATCGGATCACGCGCGATGCGCAACTCGTCTTCTCCGGCACCGCCGAACCGGGCAGCACACTCACGCTACGCAGTGGCTCCGCCAATGGAACGATCCTCGGCACAACGCTCGTCAATGGCGCAGGCGCGTGGACGTTCGATCACTCCGCCACCACCTTAGCCGATGGCAGCTATTCGTACTTCGCGACGATCGTCGATTTGGCCGGCAATACATCGGTCAGCACGGGCCCGTTCAACGTCACCATCGATACAGTGGCACCGCCGCTTACTCCCGCCATGCTGGTTTTGAGTGCGGCAAGCGACACTTTTTTTGCCGCCTGTGGTGGCGCCAACACCGACAATATCACCGCCGACAACACGCCCACGTTCACTGGTGTCGCCGCGGCTGGACTGGTGGTGGAGGTGTTCGTCGATGGTGCCTCGATCGGCACCACCACTGCCGCGGTCAATGGCACCTTCAGTTTCACTGCGCCTATCATCGCCGATGGCGCGCATAACATCTCTTGGCGCGCACTCGATCTGGCCGGCAATGCCACGATTCAATCGCCGTCGCTCGCCATCAGCATTGATACCGGCGCGCCGACCCTCACCGTCATCGCCGACCAGAACACAAACGAAGATCAAACCGCCAGCATTCCACTCGCCCTGGGCGACGCGTTGCAATTGCCGACCAACCTTTGCTTTGTGCCGCAATTCGCCGATCCTTCCCTAGTTCACCTGCCGGGATTGAGTACCGATACCAGCGGTGGCTACAACCTTGTTTTCTACGTGCCACCGGCGATCAATATGTCAGGCTCGACGGGCGTCACCATCACGGTCTACGACATCGCTGGCAATGCGAGTCCACAGCGCAACTTCACACTGACGATCACTCCCGTCAACGATCCCCCCACCGCCATCGCCCTCTCCGCCAATACGGTGGCCGAAAATGCCGCGGCAGCCAACATCGGCATCGTCTCCGTCAGCGATGTCGATCTCGGCGACACGCATACCTGGGCGATCGACGACGCACGTTTTGAAATCGTCGGCAACCAACTCAGGCTCAAGAGTGGGCAGACACTCGACTTTGAAGCAGGCAACCCCAGCATCGAAATCACGGCTGTCGATAGCGGCGGACTCAGCAAGACTCAGGTGTTCGTCATCAATGTCACCAACGTGAACGAAGTGCCAACCAGCATTAGTCTGTCGAACCATTCCGTGCCGGAGAACGCTCCGGCCGCGATTGTCGGCACCGTGACGGTAGTCGATCCCGATGTCGGCGACACGATGGACATCACCGTCAGCGATGCGCGCTTCGAAGTTGTCGGTACACAGCTCAAACTCAAGACTGGCGAAGCGCTCGATGCCGATGTGACGCCCTCTATCAATCTCACGATCACTGCCACCGATCAAGGTCTGCTAAGCAAAGCGCAAGCATTTACACTGACGGTCGTCAACGTCAACGAAGCACCCACGGACATTGCGCTCTCCAGCAGCACCGTTGCCGAGAATCTCACCGACGTGACGATCGCCACGATTTCGGTGACCGATTCGGATAGCTTGCCACCTTTCACTTTCGCGGTGAACGATGCACGGTTGGAAACTGTGGGAAGCAGCCTGCGCTTCAAGGCGGGGCAATCTTTCGATTTTGAGACAACGCCGAGTGTAGCGATCAATATCACGGCCACGGATGCCGGAGGTCTTTCGCTGATCAAACCATTCGTCATCACGATTACGAACGTCAACGAGACGCCATCCAGCGTTCATCTCACCAATAATACCGTCCTGGAAAATGCGGCGACTAACACAATCGTCGGCAATCTCACCGCGACCGACCCCGATGTCGGCGATACGTACAATATCACCGTTTCCGACGCGCGTTTTCAAGTGGTTGCCGGACAACTCCGTACCAACCAGCTTCTTAATTTCGAATCCACTCCCTCGATCGCGCTCGACATCACCGCTACCGATGCCGGCGGACTCGCGAAGACGCAAAGCTTCACCATCACGGTTCAAAATGTCAACGAAGCCCCGGCCGCGATCGAATTGTCGAACCATTCCGTCGCCGAGAATGCTCCCGGCGCGATCGTCGGCGAAGTGACCGTGACGGATCCCGACATGGTCGATGTTCACACTTTGGTCATCAGCGACAGCCGCTTTGAAGTGGTCGACGGCAAGCTGCAACTCAAGGCAGGGCAAAGCCTCGACCGAGAAACCGAAGCCACTATCAACCTGACCCTTACGGCCACCGACAGCGGCGGACTTACCAAGGCTCAGGCGTTCGTGATCAATGTCACGAATGTCGCCGAAGCACCCACGGCGATTACGCTCTCGGCAGACACGATCATCGAGAACGTCGCGAACGTCACCATTGGTTCCATCACTGTGATTGATCCCGAAGGTGGCCCGCACACCTTTGAATCGTCAGACAATCGATTTAGCGTTGTCGGTGGCAACTTGCATCTCGCTACGCCGCTCGATTTTGAATCCGCCGCGACGATCTCTCTCACCATCACCGCCACCGATGCCACCAGCCTCAGCAGAGCGCAGCAATTCACGATCAACGTCGGCAATGTGAATGAACCGCCGCAACTGGTGCAATTGCTCAATACCACCATCGCGGAAAACGTCTTCGCGGGCGTGATCGGCAGTGTCAGTTTCTTCGATCCCGACGCAGGCGATACCGCCACCTGGATTGTGAGCGACCCGCGTTTTGAAGTTGTTGGCAACCAACTGAAACTAAAGACAGGCGAATCGCTCGACCATGAGTCCTCAGCGCCCCAAGTGCAATTGACGGTGCGTGATGCGGCCGGCCTGGAAAGCTCCCCGCCGCTCTATACGCTCACCGTTACCAACGTCAACGAAGCCCCTACTGCGATCAATCTCTCCAGTCTCACTATCGGTGAGAACAACCCCGGCGGCAGCGTGGGAGCAATCGCGATCAACGATGACGATGCAGGCGACGCACATACTTTCATCGTTAGCGACGCGCGATTTGAAATCGTGGCGGGGCAATTGCGACTCAAAGCCACCGAGTTACTAGACTACGAGACGGAAGCTTCCATCGCGCTGTCGATTACCGCCACCGACGTGGGCGGCTTGTCGCTGACTCGCGAACTCACACTTCAAGTGGTCGACATCAACGAAGCGCCAACCGCGATCTTTCCCTCCGGCGACACCATCACCGAGAATACACCAGCCGGTATCGTGACAAACGTCGCGCTCACCGTGCTCGACCCCGATCAGAGCGATACACATACTTTCACCGTTTCCGACAATCGCTTCGAGATCGTCAACGCCCAACTCAAACTCAAAGTGGGGCAAGCGCTCGACTTTGAAGACACCGCTATCGTGGTGCTAAATATTACCGCCACCGATGCTGGCGGCTTGAGCGTGGAACTGCCTTTCACCGTGACGGTTGTCAACGTGAACGAAGCGCCACTCGGCGTGCAGTTGTCGCAGATGAACGTATTAGAAAACACTACTGGCGCTGCGATCGGCCTGCTCACCGCCGTCGATCCCGATTTCGGCGATACGCATACGTTCGCCGTCAACGATGCCCGTTTCGAGGTCGTCGGGAATCAACTCAAACTTAAGTCGGGCGTTGCGTTGGACTTTGAAGCCACCGCCAATATCAATCTACAAGTCACCGCGTTGGATGCTGGTGGACTGAGCAAGGTGCAGTCGTTGCTCATCGCTGTGGACAATGTGAACGAAGCGCCGACGAATCTCCAAATCAGCTCGCTAACCATCGCCGAGAACGCCGCTGGTGCCGTCCTTGGTAATGTCTTCGTGGTCGATCCCGACGCGAACGACTTATTTACATTCGCCGTTTCCGATCCGCGTTTTCTGGTCGTGGCGGGGCAACTCCGATTGCAAAGCAATGTTTCGCTCGATTTTGAAACGGAACCAAACGTTCCGCTCACGATGCGAGTGACCGATAATGGCGGTTTGACCATCACCGAGCCGTTCACCGTGCAGGTTACTAACGTCAATGAACCGCCCACCGCCATCATCGCCAGCTTTTCGCCGGTGACGGAGAATGTGCCAGGCGTGGCGATTGGCACGCTGGCGGTGACCGATCCCGACTCGCCACCGCCGTTTGTGCTAAGCTTCGTTGATCCGCGATTTGAGATTGTCGGCAGCCAGTTGCGGCTTAAAGCAGGCCAAAGTTTGAACTACGAGGCAGGAGAAAGCGTCTCCGTAAACGTTACCGCGCGCGATGTCGGTGGACTGGCGTTCTCACAAGCGGTGGCCATCACCGTGCTCGATGCTCCGGAAGCACCGACCAAAATTCAGTTGACTCGAGAACGGGTGTTTAACAATATCGTCGCCGCGTGGGTGTCGGAAGTTATCGTGAGCGATGTCGATCGCGTCAACACTCACACCTTCATTGTGAGCGACGCGCGGTTTGAAGTTCGCAGCGGCCATTTGTATCTCCGCGCAGGGCAGGTCGTCACCGAATCCGCCGGTGCAACGATCCCGCTCAACATTCAAGTTATCGATGCGGCTGCCGGTGGCAGCGTCAATCAGTCGTTTAGCTTGCTGGTCGAGACAGGTCCCGCCGATTGGCAATTTGCCCATCAATGGAAACCCAATCGCCTGGATGTCAACGCCGATGGCCACATCACGCCGCTTGATGCACTTCTGATTATCATCTGGCTGAACTCCGAAGGTCCGGTCCTGCTCGATCCGGTTCCCGGCGGCACACAGGCCCCCTTGTTCCTCGACACCTCCGGCGACAACGCCATCTCGCCGCTCGACGCTGTGGAAGTGATCAACTTCCTCAACATCGGCGCAGGGGGTGAAAGCGAGCCAAACGCCTTTTCTCCCTCCGCCCTCGATGCCGCCTGGTCCGAACCGGACCTCTCGGCCGATATGCATTTAGAAGGATGGCTCATGATGTGGTGGGAATCGCAGCGGGAAGATGTCGCCGCCCGCCGACCGAAATGATTTGCATCCGTGGACAGACCACCAGTGTTCACGCTGAGAATGGCAGCAGACTACTCCGTTTGTGCGGCCGCTTGATCAAACAGATGCCGCGCGGCTCGGCCGCTGATCGTTGTCGAGCGGAACAGTTCCGCAGCAATCAATTCGGTCGCCCGCCAGACAGCAGGATCGTCGAGCAGATGTTCGACTTTGTCGAGCAGGCGACGTTCGAGACGGGCAACTTGCTTCTCGCCGTTGGCGCGCTGCGACGTCTTGGCCCGCACAGCCCGCAAGTCTTGCTGCGCTCCGGCCCACCCATATTTGCCTGTATAACGGGCTTCCGCGGCCACGCCGCCAAGCAGGATTAGGATGTCGACCTCGATCGGATCGTGTGCCGGCTTGGCTCGCCCCTTCTTCAGTTCGCACTCCCCCAGTCGCAGTCGATTGGGCAGGATGCTAACGCGCTGCACACTTCGGCCGAGCGCCAGCGCAACGACCGCATGCCCTGCTTCGTGATAAGCAGTCGCGAGATTAACCGCCACGTCCGGAGTTGATCCATCACTAGTCAGAGATTATTCCTTCTTGTTGCCCCAACCTGTCCTCAACCCGAACCGGTGCCGCCTGGCGCTAACTTATGCGTTCTCTGCTTCGCCGACTATCGGATTGCGAAATACAGGCATTATATGAGGCAATACTAACCGGGAGAGCCCCTGCTAACTCCTCACCCCTGGTTAACGCGATGATCAGCGCGAGAGTACGACGAACGTGAGTCGCACGATTCGCCGCACCATGTCAATGCTCCGACCATCATGTCGTGAACTCCGTGATCGGTCCGACTTGCGGCAGCTTCTTGCTCTCGAGAGCCATATCGAGATCACCGAAATGTTTGACAGGGTTCCCGTAAGCGTTGAGAAGCGTGGTGTACCAATTGCCGAGCGTTCTGTGCCCCACTTCGCCGTGTTTGGGGAGGCGAATGTAACGTCCGGCGATATCCAGCTTCGCATTGCGACCTGAAAAGACCAGGAACGGCCATTCATGCCCGTTGCTGTGATGCGTTTCGCCGTTATCGGCGAAGTAGAAGAGCATGGTGTTATCGAACATATTCCCGTCGGCTTCGGGGACCGCTTTGAGACGAGAGATGATCGTATCGACGAGCTTCATATGCTGCGTACGGACCGCCTTGCGAATCTCCAAGGCGGTGAGCTTTCCAAACCCTTTACCATGCCCGACATCGTGCAGGTTCACCGGATCGTTCTCG
>JBGSHH010000021.1:0-2586 GCA_041752355.1 Pirellulaceae bacterium
AACAGCGGCTCGCCCGCTCGCTGGACTTGATGGGGGACGGCCCGTTTCATGAGCGCTTGCAAGCGCTGGCGGGGTGAGCGGGGCAGTCAGTTGGATTTCCAGATCCGACCCGATCGCTCACCGTTGTAAGCAAGGTCACCCTCTTACCGGTCAGGGCTCGCTCTGCCCTCGCCAGCGGCGGATAGGCCGCAGATATCCAACGAGTCGCGCATTAACCAATTATAATTGCGTAATACTTTTGTAATTAGTATTGACGCATCAGCGACATGTCGGTATATTGCAAGATGGCGCGGAGCATTCCGCAGATCGCGAATGAGATAGCGAACGATTCTCGTAGCAAATGGACTGGGATCGCGAAGTCGAACGCCGGACCACGAAAGAGAGGGTTGTGTGGTCGGAGAGTTCGCCGGCTCGTTCCGGAGGTAGGTGGACAAAATCGCACGATAACAACAGCGCGTCATTTATCGCACTTTTTACAAGTGATGGAGGGGAAACAGGTTACAAAAAGTAAAATAGCCGCCAGGGGTATTGTAAAGTCGAGTGCTCCGTCAGCGCGGACCGCCTAGGTTAAACGAAGCCAACTGGAATCTCAGCGCGGGATAAAGGAACTATCGTCTTGGCGACGCTTGGCCGTGCTGGCGGTGGGAGTGGCAGGCGGTTCGTCGTCGTAGATGGTCCAAACGCTGGTCTTGGCCTTGAGATTGTTGACGAACGCTTCGATCTGCTTTTCGCGTTTTTGCTGGGCTAGTTTCTCTTTGATCTGTCCTTGCGCGGAGACGAACTCGACACGCGTGGCGTCCTGTCGTTCGATCACGCGAATGATATGAAAGCCTTTGTCGTCGATGATGATCTGGCTGAGTTGGCCTGTGGGGAGTGTGAAGATGGCGTTGTCGAGCGGTTCGGACGCCAGGCTTCCTTTCGTGACGTAGTCGTTCTGTCCACCTTCGGCAGCACTGGGGGCTTCGGAATGCTTCTTAGCGACCGCTTCAAATTTGGCACCGCGGAGCACTTCATTCCCCATCTCGGCGATCTTCGCCCAGGCTTCCTCGGGCGAATTGTGATTCGAGAGTCGGACGCTGAGTTGTTCCCATTTCGCCTTGGCTTGGATGTCGAACTCGGTGGCATGGTCGCGATAGTAGTCGAGCATCTCGTCGTGCGTGATGTCGGGATTGCGATTGATGTCTTTCCACATCATCGAACGACCGAGCGTTTGTTCCATGTAGGCGCGACGTTGCTTTTCGAGCGACGAACCATTCGCGCGGAGCATCTGATCGAGTTCGGCAGGCGAGTTGACTTTGGCGCGTCCCATCGCCGGCTCGAGCTTTTGTTCGTCGAATTCGTCGTACAAGCGCTGTTGAATTTCACCGAGCTTATCGCGCGGAATCTTGCGCAAGAATTCCAGGTACAGAATTTTGTTCTCGACCATCGCCGGCAGCATTTGCTTCATGAGCAATTGACGCTGGGCGTTGAATTCTTCCTCGGGAACCTTGCCTTTGTAGGGCGCGAGCATTTGATCGATTTGGCCGAGCAGTTCGCCAGCGAGAATATGCTGATCGCCTACGATTGCGATGGTTTCGGTGGCGGCGAAGATGCGCGACGAAGGGGAAACTTCGCGGGCGTCGTTGGCGGGAAAGGCCACCGGCGGCGCATCGAAATCCTGAGCGCAGAGCGACGCGCTCCAGAGAGCGAGTGCTAGCGGCGACATCAACACGGGGTGTTTAACAAGGCGGAGCATCACCAGATTGCAATCCTTCGCAACACGGTCTCCAACATCCACATAGACCCAAGCGGGGTGGGAGTGTAGCGACCACCTTAGCGCGGCCGCAATATCGATTTCGCCAGCTTCAAGATCGCATCCGGCGACATCTGCCGACTGGGGAGCGTGTAGTACGCGCTCTTCTCATCTACGACGCGCAACTCGCCTTGGTTCAACTTCGCCAGTTGCTGAATTCGTCCCCGCTGCGCATAGTCGAAGACGAGGTAGAAATCCTCGATGCGAATCGCGGCGATCAACCACACGGCGGCGTCGATTTTGAGTTCTGCTAGCACGAGCATCCGCTCGACGGGGTCCGGCACCGCGCCAAAGCGATCGATCAATTCGGCGCGGAACTCCGCAACCTGATCGACGTGATTGATCCGCGCCATGCGCCGATAAAGATCGATCTTCAGCCGCATGTCGCCGACGTAATCGGCAGGCAGGTAGGCTTCGCCGGGGAGGTCGATATCGACATCCAACGATAGCTTGGGTGCCAGCTTTTGGAGTTGGCGCACGGCCGTTTCGAGCAACTGGCAATACAGTTCGTAGCCGATCGCCGCGATATGCCCGCTTTGCTGCGTGCCGAGCAGATTGCCTGCGCCGCGAATTTCCAAGTCGCGCATGCTAATGGCGAAACCGGCACCCATCTCGCTGAATTCCTCGATCGCGCGCAACCGTTTGGCGGCTTGCGGCGAGACGTGCTTGTGCGGATCGATCAGCAGATAGCAGAACGCTTTGTGCTTATAGCGTCCCACACGCCCGCGCAACTGATGCAGATCAGCCAGACCGTAGCGCTCCGCCTCGTCGATGAAAATCGTATTGGCGTTGGG
>JBGSHH010000022.1:0-7128 GCA_041752355.1 Pirellulaceae bacterium
CCGCCCGGCGGAAGCCGTCCGACTAAATTTGAAACCGCCCCCGCGAGCGGCCAATGGATTCATACCTGGAAGCGCATTCAACCCTAGGTAGCCGCGCCGTATTCACTCTGGCGTTCACGGATCACGCCGCGCGTTGCTGCGCGGCGTTTAAGCTAGCGAGTACGAGGGGTCGACAGGTTTCCGCACGATCAGTTTCAGGTTCGCGTTGACCATTGGGCCGCCTGTTTCAATATGGTGGCAGTAGTCGCCGAAAGCCGTGGTAAAGAACGATCACTAGAAAGAACAGGTTGCGTGCGAGCAGGCCAAGCATTGGCAAGCGGAGTGGAGATTGCTGGATATGTTCAGTGGAAACGACGGAAAGTTGTTCGCCTAGTCGCACGAGCCAGACACTCGTACGAGGCCATTCCAATAGTTTCGCTAGCCACTCCGAAGGAATGCCTGTTTTTCCCACCGCAGACCCCACAATTCCGCCTACGATGGCGGCTGTTGAGTCGGCATCGCCACCACATTCGATGACGGCAACAATGGCCGCGCGAAACTCTTGCGGATGCGACAGCCAGGCGTGAATGGCAACGGGGACCGTATGATAGACGTAACCGGAGATACCTTTGGTGAGGCCTAATGCATCGGCAAACGACTTTGTCGATTGGCCTGCGGACACCGATGACGTTGCCTGCTCGACGTGAGCAACCAGTTCCTCGCCTTCTTTGCCGATGAAACTATTCAATTGTCGCAGGTATGCTTGTGGTGTGATTATCTCGTGCGCGCGAACCAACTGAGCGGCCAAGGCCACCGCCAACGCGCCATACTCAGCCTTGGGGTCCGTATGCGTCAGTCGGGACGATGCACGCACGAATTCGCGAAGTGCATCCGGATCATCAATCGCGGCACCAAGTATCGCGGCTCGCATCGCGGGACCATTGCCAGCGGAAAATACTCCGCTCCTGTCCGGTCCAAAACCAAGCCAAAGTCGCACGGCGGCACGAAGCGTCGCCATGCCAATACCGGCAGGCAGTCCTAGCAGCCACCAACGAAATCTCTTGGCGAGCGATTTCTTAAATGCCTCCACATCCTGGCCGGCTTCGATCAACGACAGCGCGACCATGCAAGTGTGTTCGGTATCATCTGAAACCATTCCCCGCCCGCAGAAGAAACGGTGCCTCTCGGGTGGACCTAGCAACTTGGCCGCGCGCTGTGGCGACAGACCTTCGTAGGGAAGCCCGATTGCGTCGCCCAAGGCTGTGCCCAGCAAACAACCAATGATGTGGTCTTGTGCCATACTCGTTCGCCGTTGCAAGCGATCACCGAACACAATGAATCGGCATTCAAGCTAGCAATCCCGAATTGCAATATCTACCCTTGACGCCAGCAAGGGGACAGCGAGTACGGGTGGTCGACAGGTTTCCGCAAGATCAGTTTCAGGTTCGCGTTGACCATCGGGCCGCCCTGGGTATAATCTCGCTCGTGCTAAGGATGGCACACCTGAAATCTTGAGGCAAAAAGCCGGGTAATCGGCAATTTGCGGCAAGATGGCAGTGGGAATGCGAATCAAGGATGACACACTCCGGTTGGAGCGTTTTGCGGTAGAATGACCGCTAGCAGTTCCGCCAGGAGGAGTTTCCCGTGCCATTGTTTCCAAACGACGACGCCAAGGACCGCATTCGTGCGTCCGTCAATATCACCGATCTGGTCGGTGCGTATGGTTTGGAATTGCGTCGCCAAGGACGCAACTATGTCGCGCTCTGTCCCTGGCATACCGACTCGCGTCCCAGTCTGAACGTCAATCCCGATCGGCAGACCTGGAAGTGTTGGGTTTGCAATATCGGCGGCGATATCTTCAGCTTCGTCATGCAGCGCGAAGGGGTCGATTTCCGTCAGGCGATGGAAATGCTCGCTGAACGCGCAGGCATCGAGCTCACCCGCGCACCGCAACCCAAAGCGGCTCCCGGCAGTGCCAACGACAAGCACACGCTTTACAAAGCTTTGGAATGGGCGGAGCAGATGTTTCACGAATGCTTTTTGCATTCGGGCGAAGCCGCGGCCGCGCGTAAATACATTTACGAACGGGGCATCGACGACGAGCATGTCCGCAAGTTTCGCATCGGTTTCTCGCCTGACAACTGGCAATGGCTGACCGATCGCGCTGCGAAGACGCCTTATACGCCTGCCGTGCTGGATGCGGTGGGTCTAGTGAACAAGAAGGACACCGGCGGGTGCTACGACTTCTTCCGCGGGCGCGTGATTTTTCCGATTCGCGATACGCAGTTGCGGCCGATCGCCTTTGGCGCTCGGGTGTTGCCGGAAGTCGCCGCCGAAACCGAAGTCCGCACTGGCCAAAAACCTGGCAAGTACATCAATACACGCGAGACGCGACTCTTCTCCAAGAGCGAACAACTCTACGGCCTCGACATCGGTCGCGACGCCATCGCCAAAACACGCGAGATCGTCATCACCGAAGGCTATACCGATGTGATCATTCCGCATCAATTCGGCGTGCAGAACATCACGGCGGTGCTGGGAACGGCCCTCGGCGCGCGACACATTCCGCTGGTGCGCCGCTTTGCCGACACGGTTTATCTCGTGCTCGATGGGGACGAAGCAGGGCAGCGCCGCACCAACGATATCATTCAGTTGTTCTTGTTCGAGCAACTTGGCCTGCGAATTCTGACGCTGCCGAACAATCTTGATCCTTGCGATTTTGTGTTGGAATATGGCGGCGAAGCGTTTGCCGGATTGTTGCCGACCGCCATTGATGGCTTCGATCACAAGGTGCGCGTGGAAACTGCCGGCATCGATGTGATTCGCGACACGCTCCGCGCGAACCTGGCGTTGGAAAGTTTGCTCGCTACCATCGCCAGCGCGCCGCGACCACAATCGACCACGACCGAATCGATTCGCTTGCGCGAGCAGCAGTACGTGACGCGACTAGCGCGGGATTTTCAATTGCCGGAAGGGCATCTGCGGGCGAGACTCAACGAGTTGCGCAAACTACAGAAACCAGCGGCCCAGGAGACCACGACCGTGGTTGCCGTCGGTGCCAACTTGCGGGCGGCGGATCTCGACAAGTGCGAGTGCGAACTGATCGAGATTCTCTCCCAGCATCCGGAACTAGCGGAAAAGGCGGAGATGGAGATTTCCGTCGAAGCGATCGAGTCGCTGCCGATGCGGCTGATTTATGGAACATTTTGCCGCCTGGCTCGCGAGGGGATGGTCCCCGAGTTTGGTGGCGTGTTGGCGGCGATTGAAGATCCCGCCTTGAAGAGTTTATTAGTGGAACTGGACGAGCGTGCCAGTGCGAAGGCGTCGCATGCCATGGAAGACGGATTCTCGCAACTCGCGGCCATCATCCGCAAGTTTCGTGACCGTCAACAACAACCCGAGCGACGAGCGCAGTTGGCCGCTTTGCAGGATGGGCGCATCGATTCGGCCGAGCAGTTGGTGACCTTCCAACAGCTCTTGGCGAACAAACGCAATAAGCTGGGCATTTCCGAACCCACGGATGGGTGACGATGTTCAGTCGATCGCGGCACACGACCTGACCCAATCATTACGGGTCTGTGCGGCGATTGTGGAGGTGGACGCGAATGGATTCGCAGGAGGATTGGACACATGGATGTGATCTACGCCGATCTCAAAGTACTCATCGCCCGCGGAAAAAGCCAAGGCTATCTCACGTACGACGAAGTAAATCGCTATCTGCCTGACGAAGACGTCAGCCCAGAGAAGCTCGACAATCTGTTATTCGCCTTGGATGAGCAAGGGATCGAACTGCGCGAAGCGCCGCCTGTTCCCAAGGCCAGAAGTCAATTCAAGTTCGCGGAAGATCGCCTGATCGATGACGAACCCAAACCGCTCACCTCCGCGCAGACGCCGAAGTTGACGGAAGATCCGATCCGCATGTATCTCAGCCAAATGGCCGAGATTCCACTCCTGACCCGCGAAGAAGAAATCTCGCTCGCCAAGAAAATCGAAGTCACCCGCAAGCGCTTTCGCCGCATGGTGCTCGGTTGCGACTACGCCTTGCGAGCGACGGTGCAAACGCTCAAGCAGGTCCACGCAGGCGAATTGCCGTTTGATCGCACGATCAAGGTTTCGCTCACCGAGCGTCTCACCAAAGAGCAGATTCTGGCCCGCATGCCGAATAACCTGAAGACGCTCGAGCGCTTGATGGATGAACAAAAGCTCGATTTCAAACAAATGCTGCGCAAGACGCTGTCGCGCGAAGAACGCCAAGCGATCCGCCTGCGATTTCTGCGTCGGCGGCGCAAATGCCTGCAATTGGTGGAAGAACTGAGCTTGCGTACCCGTCGCGTGCAACCGCTGATGCGCGAATTGCAAGGCTTCGCCGATCGCATGGATCGCATTCGCAAGCGGTTGCATGATTTGCAGGACAGCCCCATCGCCAAGGATGAACGGGCGAATCTGAAGCGCGAACTGCGCGACTTGCTCGTCATGACGCAAGAGAGCCCCAAGAGTCTTCGCAAACGCTGCGAGGCGATGCGGAAGCAATTCAACGAGTACGAAGCGGTCAAACGTCAGTTGTCGAGCGGCAACTTGCGGTTGGTGGTTTCGATCGCCAAGAAGTATCGCAACCGCGGTTTAACTTTTCTGGACTTGATTCAAGAAGGCAATACAGGCTTGATGCGGGCGGTGGATAAGTATGAGTATCGCCGTGGCTTCAAGTTCAGCACGTATGCCACCTGGTGGATTCGTCAGGCGATCACGCGGGCGATCGCCGATCAAGCGCGCACGATTCGCATTCCGGTCCACATGATCGACGTGCTGTCAAAGCTGCGCAATATTCAGAAGCAGTTGTTGCAAGACTTGGGCCGCGAGGGAACGACCGAAGAGATCGCCGCGCTCATCGACTTGCCGATCGAGGAAGTACGCCGAGTTCTCGATATCGGTCGCCATCCGGTGAGCCTCGATCGACCGGTCGGCGATAGCGAGGACAGCAGCTTCGGCGAATTCCTCGAAGATACCAGCACCGAAAATCCACTTCGCCTGGCGAACAACGGCATCCTCCGCGACAAGATCGAGAGCTTGCTCAAGACGCTCACTTATCGCGAGCGGGAAATCATCCGCCTGCGCTACGGCTTGGGCGATGGCTACACCTACACTTTGGAAGAAGTGGGACGGATTTTCAAAGTGACGCGGGAACGCGTGCGGCAAATTGAAGCCAAGGCGGTGAAGAAGCTGCAACATCCCGTTCGCAGCTTGCAACTGGAAGGATTCTTGAAGCCAGTGGCGTAGCACTCGTCGGTTGGTTTTCGAAACCGCCCATGTGTGAACGTAAGCTTCGTGGGCGGAATGGATGGGGGACGGATGCGAATATCCGTCCTACGGGAAGGGACGCAAACACTTGTTGTAGCTGGTGTTACGTCTGGCGGCTTCTATCGTCGCGGAAATTGCGGTATGATGGGGACATCGGCGAATTCGTCGCCTCCCCTCGTACCCGCATGGATTCCCTATGGCCATCAGCGGCGCCGCGTTACGTCAGTTACACCGCATTCATCGTCAGCTCACTGATCTGCGCGATCGGCTCGCGCGCGGACCCAAGCAAATCGCCGCCAGCGAAGCCAATGTTAAGCGCGTCGAGAACGACGTCGCCGTCGCCAAAGCGAATCATCGTCAGGCGCGGATTAATTCCGACGAGAAGCAGTTGCAGCTCAAGAGCCGCGAAGCGCGGATGAGCGATCTCAAATCG
Organism: Pirellulaceae bacterium; assembly: GCA_041752355.1. GTDB lineage: Bacteria > Planctomycetota > Planctomycetia > Pirellulales > Pirellulaceae > JAEZGD01. The sequence continues at coordinate 5,708 of JBGSHH010000022.1, forward strand.
AAGTTGAATCAGGCGCAGTCCAATAGCATCTTTCAGGCGCTCAAGGAGCAAATCGCCGCCGATCAACAGGCCAACAGCGTGCTCGCGGATGAGATTCTGGAGTCGCTCGAGAAGATCGACGAATTGCACCAACAAATCGGCGTCGTGGAAGCCAATCTCGTCAAGGCCAAGGAAGAATCGGCCAAGGTTCGCGCCCGCGTCAACGATCAACAGCACGGCCTGGAGACGGAACTCGCCCGCGTGCTAGCAGAGCTCAATCAAGCGGAAGATGCGCTGCCAGCCGACTTCAAAGCCGAATATCAACGGATGACCAAGGCCAAAGGCGAGAACGCCATGGCGCAGGTGGAAGGAGGCTGTTGCGGGCAATGTTTCCAAATGATTACCGCCAATATGGAAAACGATTTGCGGCTTTCCAAGCCGATCTTTTGCAAGAGTTGCGGCGCACTGATGTACTTGCCGGAAGAAGAATAGGGACGCCAGTTTAACTGGGTAAGCTTGATGCAGCCGATTTCCCACCCTTGAGTGCGGGTCGAGGGCGCTTCCAGGCTTTACTTCCCGCGTCGGTTTGCTCACAATAGGTACATCCAGAAGATTTTGATTTGGCGGCCTCCTCATGTGGAGGTCGCGTTTTTTTTGACTATGTCGGAGTGGAGTTTAGTTATGACCGATTACGTCCCCATGACGCAGGCCGGTTACAACAAGATCAAGGCGGAAGTCGACCGCATGGAGAACGAGGACATGCCTCGTATCGCGGAGAAGATCGCGGAGGCGCGCGCCGAAGGGGATCTGAAGGAAAACGCCGAGTATCACGGTGCCCGCGAATCGCAAGGCATGTTGCAAGCCAAGATCAACTTGCTGCGTGACAAGCTCGCTCGCGCTTCCATCATTGATCCCTCCACCTTGCCCAAAGGCGAGGTCGTGTTTGGCTGCACCGTCAAGGTGAAAGACCTCGACTACGATGACGAAGAAGAGTTCACGCTCGTCGGTGCTGGCGACGAAGACTACGAGACCAGCAAGATTCTCATCACCAGCCCCATCGGCCAAGGCTTGCTCGGCAAGAAAATTGGCGAGCGAGCGGAGATTGCTGTACCCAAGGGCACCGTCAAGTTTGAAGTGCTGGAGATTCGCTGGGAAGAATAGCCAGCGGGCGGTTTCCAACGATTGAGGAAAGTTGAGGGACGCCGGTAGCGCGTCCCTTTTTTGTTGGACAGGGTGCGACATGAAGCGATGCGTGCTACTCACTTACGGCGCGGTATTGTTGGTGAGCGCCATGCGCACTTCCACCGCCTTCGCGCAAGTGGAACTTCCCAACGCCAAGCCCATCCCCGCGCTGCAAGTTTTGCCGCATGCGGACGAGCAAACCGCCATCGAGCGCGCCGGCTCAGAACTCACGCGGTATCACTTCGGCCCGAACTTGCGGC
>JBGSHH010000023.1:0-14889 GCA_041752355.1 Pirellulaceae bacterium
CTTTGAAGTACTTTCCAAATCCACGGAAGCCTATGATCGTGGTGAAAAGTTCTACCAGTATCAAACCATTCCCTCGATGGAAGCCTATGTCTTGATCTCGCAAAGCGAAGCGCGTGTCGATCTGTTCACGCGACAAGCCGAAGGGACATGGATCCTGAAATCGCTGAGCGGTCTGGAGGCGAACCTGGATTTGGTGTCGTTGGGAATCGAGCTGCCGTTCCTAGAAGTCTATGCCGATGTGGAGTTTCCACCGCCGGAACCACCTCCCCAACTGGTCGCAACCGAACGACGACCGCAATAGTCAGGCATCAAACGAGCGCATAGGTTTCGACGACTTTCTTCGCCGCCCGTAGACCATCGACGGCTGCACTGATGATGCCTCCGGCGAAGCCTGCGCCTTCACCAACAGGATATATCCCGCGCGCCGCCGGCGACTGAAAAGAATGCATGTCGCGTACGATCCGCACCGGCGAACTGCCGCGCATTTCGGGACCGACGAGCACCGCGTCGCGCAAAAAATCACCGCGCCATTTGCGATCCATGATCGGCAAACCGGCTTGCATCGCGGCGGCGACAGGGGGCGGCAATACTTCCATCAAGTTGAGCGGCGTGCTCCCCCGTTGATAGGAACTCTCGATCCGTTCGCTAGCGCTGGGCGTGCGTCCGGCGAGAAAATCATGGGCGCGTTGAATCGGCGTGAAATAGTTCCGCCCCGCTAGCTCAAAGGCGAGCGACTCAAACTTGCGCTGCACCTCCATGCCCGCCAAGGGATGTTCGCTGCCAAACTCGTGCGGCTCAAGCGTCACCACCAAACCGCTATTGGCAAAGGGCGTGTCGTGGCGCGAGTTGCTCATGCCATTGGTGCAGAACATGTTCGGTTCGCTGACGCTCGGAATGATCCAACCGCCGGCACACATGCAAAACGTGAACAGATCGCGTTGGCCGCGCGCCACGAGTGTGTAGTCCGCCGCGCCGAGCAAATCGAGATAGCGGTCGTGCGCGTACTTGTGCTGATTGACGACCGACTGCGGCTGCTCGATACGCAATCCGAGTTGAAACGCCTTGGGTTGCATCGGCACGCCCAATTCGTGCAGCATCGCATAGGTGTCACGAGCACTATGCCCAATCGCCAGGATCGCCGCGCTCGTGCGCAAGTAACCACTCGAAGTTTGTAGCCCGCGTAAGCGGCTATCGACAATATCGAGCCCCTCGACGCAGCAATCGAAACGGTACTCACCTCCCAACGCTTCCGTCGCGCGGCGGAAATTACGGCAGATCAGCGGCAGGCGATTGCTACCCAAATGAGGTCGATGCTCGTACATGATCGACGACTTGCCACCGCATTCGACAAACTTCGACAGCACGTAATCGACATCCGCGCCGCTCATGCGACAGGTGAGCTTGCCATCGCTGAACGCGCCGGCTCCCCCTTCGCCGAAGAGATAGTTGTTCTCAGGCGAGAACGGACCACCGTTGTCGAAATCGCGAATTGCCGCCACGCGTTCCTTCACCGGCTGGCCCCGTTCCAAGATGAGCGGACGATAGCCGCGCGCCGCCAGGTAGTAGCCAGCCAATAAGCCAGCGGGGCCCGAACCGATCACCACAGGGCGTTCGCCCAATGGTTCATTGCCTGTTGGCGGTTCGTCGAACGTCGGTGTGTCAAACTGATCGAGACCGGCAATTCGTTTTTGCAGCAGACTGGCTTCCGCCGCCGGCGCTTGCACCACGGCGGAATAGACAAACTTCAGCTGATCGCGCGCGCGGGCGTCGAGGCTTTTGCGCAAAATGCGCCAAGACGCCAAATCGGCTGGGGGCACGCCCAAGCGCTTGGCCAGCAAATCGCCTAGCGCCGCTTCCGGTTGTTCCACCGGAAGTTCCAAATTCGTGATTCGTAACGGCATCCGCCCAGTTTACTCACGCGACCTATTTAGCAGAAGGTACGCGAAGAAAACTACAAAGGGAGACTTAATTTCCGCCGCGCGAGCCCCGACGGCGGACGGTGTTGCCATAGAAATGCCCAGCACGATAGGGTCGGTCGTGAATCGGCATCGTCCGAATTTCCGTCCGGGTCATTTCCGTACGGGCTTGCGCCTGAGACGCAAACGTCCCCCATGACAACAACATTTCGGCCGCCACGACAATCAACAGGAACCGACGCATACGCTCACTCCTCTCTTTCACGCTGAAACCACAAACGCTACACTCCGGATCCACTAACCGTGAAAATGTAGCACATGGGTAAAATAAGCAACTTATGTCGCGTGATAAAGAGGTTGAAAATCGGTTCACCTAGGTAGCATATAGCGATTGAACCGGAGGTACTGTCCCGCCAGTTCGCAACCGTTTCATAAGTCATGACGAGACAGGCGGAAGCGGCGTTCAACGGACGCTTGGTCACGGGCCGCGCACCCTGCCATAGCGGTCAAGACTAAAGCTATTATTCTCACTCCCGCAACGGCAGCAATACGACCGATTTCGCACCAGTAGCGAAGGAATCCAGACCAGCAGAAATCCCCCACAGGTCAAGAGTGCTAGAAGGCTGGCAAAACGCGGGCGCATGATAAAAGTACGTTGCTTCGTCTTTCGCTTGCACACCGTGCAGTACCGATCAAACACCCAAAATGGGACGAGTAGTTTTTCGCGTCTCGCCACATTGCCACCCTACTGCGAAGTAAAAACCTACCAGTGCATCGAGGCGCGGGCTCAAGCGATTCGCGACCCGATGCCATCGACTTGAACGAATCGCCACCAATCACAACCCGTCCTGACGCACCACCTGACCATCGTTTCGGCGGCAGAGGTATTGATGAAGCGTGAGGTCGATCTCGTAGCGCAGCAGTCGCACGGAGCCATCGCACAGCGCCATGTTAAACCCGGAACTATGGGAAGCGCCGAAAGCGTAGCTGTTGTCCAAGCCGTTACGATCCTGCCGGGGCTGGTAGTGGTTTCGTAGTGTGTCCCGGTCCGATCCGGTATAGGCGTTCTCGTTGTCACCCAGGTCTTGGCCGGTTTGATAGTGATCGGGATTCACATACTTTTCACCGACGAGGTAAGTGTTCGTCGTGCCGTCGGAAATATCGCTCCAGCGACAAACCCAGCCTCGGCCTGCCACGCCATCGGTCGGTGTTTCCGCGGGGGGCGGCCCATTTTTGTCGCTCGGTCCGCCGTCGTCGATGATCTTGCTCCCGGCACTGATGGCATAGTCATTGCGCGCTACTTTTTGCAAGACCGCCGTCCAATAGGGTTGCCATTGCGCTGGTCCCGCCGTGTAGGCTTTGGCCGCTCGTCGCGAAGGACAATTCATCCAAGGTGGAGCCGTCGCCACCACGGCCGTCTGATCGGTCATGGCGTGCAAATTCTCTTGTTCGATGTAAGGCAGGATGTTGTAGTGAAAACCGCCAGGCTGCGCAATGCCATAGCCTTTATCCGGCACACCGACACAACGATAACCCCAACCAGCATGAGGCAAATGCCCCTGAGCGGAATCGTGATTGTGAAACGCCAAGGCGATTTGCTTGAGATGGTTCTTACATTGCATCAGTCGCGCTGCCTCGCGCGCCGATTGCACCGCCGGTAGCAGGAGCGCCACGAGGATACCGATGATCGCGATCACCACCAGCAGTTCCACCAGGGTGAATCCCGACGAATAACCACCTAGTCTAAGCCGAGTCGGCTTCAGGCGTTGCATTGATCCGCCTCCCAGTTTCCCAGAACGGCGCGCGAACGCCCGCCAGAATTGATCTTACTTAAGTCGACGCGGCTTGACCATCATGCGCCAAGCCGCGGGGCGGAATCAATTGCCCCCATTACAGCTTGAAGAGCATATTGGGGGCTTTCTTCTCGATGCTGCTGAGGAAGCTATCCAAGGCGAAGTAGGCGTACCAATCGGCATCGCCTTCGCCAGAGATGTTATCGCCTTGGCCATCGTCGTCGGCGTTGGCAATTAGCATATCCATCGCCGCCTGCTTTTGGTTGGCATACCACAAGTCAGCGATATCCTGGATCGCGTCATCCGAATCGTCGAACAGCCCATCGGCATAGATCAAGTCGGCCGAAGTGCCGCCAAGCAGCGTGTCGAAACCAACGCCACCGATCAGCACATCCAAACCGGCGCGACCATTCAGTTCATCGCCTCCGTCGTCACCGACGAGCGTGTCGTTGCCGTCGCCGCCATCGATGTCGTCGTTGTCATCACCGCCGCGCAGGAAGTCGTTGCCAGCGCTGCCGTAAAGCGTATCGTTGCCGCCATGGCCGAAGATGAAGTCGTGACCGGCGTCACCATTGAGATTATCCCTGCCAGGACTGTCCGACATTTGCGGCATGCCATCGGCATCGAGATACTCATCGCCATAGATCATGTCGGCGCCGTTGCCACCACTGGCCGTGTCGTTGCCGCCACCAGCGTAGATGACGTCGTTACCATTGCCACCGAGCAAGCGATCGGCGCCTTCGCCGCCATCGAGCGTGTCGTCGAAGTTCCCACCCGCCAGATAATCGTTATCTTCACCGCCGTAGAACTCGACCGGCATGGTGTTGCTACTGGAGACGGTGATCGTGTCGTCACCGCGATTGCCATACACAACCACGCGATCGCTCACCGAGAACGGTCCGAAGAGTCCGCCGTTGTAGCGAATCCTGACGCCCCCTTCCACGATGATGCGATCGGTGGTGTTGGTGCCCGCGACGTAGAGCGTGCCATCCTCCACCACAAAACGATCAATCGTGAGCGTCACAGTCGCCGTGTCGCTGAACTCGCCATCGGAGAGTTGATAGACGAACGAATCGACGCCGCGATAGTCAGAGTCAGGCGTGTAGCGGAACTCGCCGGTCACCGGATCGAGGATTTCCACCGTCCCATGGGCAGGCTGGCTGAAGATGCTGACGAGACTGTCGTTGTCGGGATCGATGTCATTATCTTTGACGGTGTTGGTGTACGTCGCGTTCATCAAGATCGGACCGAACGCATCATCGATCGCATCGACGCCGTTGTTGCGGACGAGAGCGACATCGTTGCCAGTCCCAAAACGGTTGCCGGGGTCGTTATACGTGATGAAGAACCGCTGTCCACCGATCACAACTTCCGTTCCTTCCGGCAAGCCGGCGAAGGAACCCACGGTGGCATCGCTGCCATCGTTGGCGATGAGGACAAAGACTTGTCCCGGAGCGGACACATAATTTGGCGTGACGTTCAGCGTGGCGCCATTGATGGTGACGGTACCGGTGACGACTTGTTGGTCGTAGCCGGTGCCCGGCAGCGGGCCATTGAGTTGCGCCGCGAAGATCGAGCCGCTATCGAGCGTCAGATTTCCGGAAGCGAAGTCGCCAATCGTCGTGCCCGGCGAGAGTGTCGCTCCACTGTTGACAGTCAGCGGTCCACCCACTGCCCCATCACCACCGAGCGTGCCGGCAGTGACCAGCGTCGGACCAGTGTGGCTGTTCGCGCCATTAAGCAACTGCGTGCCGCTACCGACCTTCGTCAAACTGATGCGGCCATTGGCACTCGTATCGACTGTACTAGAGCCGCTGATCACACCACCGAAGGCTCCCGAGCCATTGTCAACACCCACGGTCAGCGTTTCGCCTTGAATGCCGCTATTGACGCGATAGTAGCTGTTGATGATCGCGCCATCACCCAGGAGGGCATTCACGGTGACATTGTTGCCACGCAGGTCGAAGGTCGCACCTGCACCCACATTCAGGCTCGCCTGATTGGCGCTCCAGTTGGCGGTCAAGGCGTCGTTGCGAACGATGCCAGATCCGGTAACGAGGATGTTCGTACCCGCCGCCCCGGTGACAGGTCCGGTGAGCGATAGTGTGGTGCCGGCCGTATTGGGCTGGAACTCGAGCGATCCAGCGTTGAGGTTAATTGCACCGCTCGTGGGCAGATTGCCAGCAACCGAACTGGCCAGCGTCATGCGACCTGCGCCGAGTTTCGTCATGGTCTGATTGCGAGTGGCTCCGCCGGTGGTGTTGAACACCGCGACGCCGGTCGGCGAGGTGATATCGAATGTTGCCGCGCCACTATTCCAATAGATGTCGCGGGCAGTGGTGGTTTGCGTGCCACTGCCGGTGTAACGGAAGGTCGCGCCACCTTGCACTGCGAACCAGTTACCGCCGGTACCTTGGCCGATGGCACCCAAATCCGATACTTCCAAGACGCCACCACCGGTGATTTGCGTGGTGCCGGTGAAGGAATTAGCACTGGTCAATACTTGCGTACCGGTGCCAGTCTTGAGAAGTGAGAGTGCCCCGCCGGCCCCGTTGACGATCGTGCCGCTGTAGGTGCCCGATCCGTTGTTGGTGCCGAGCGTCAGCGTCGTCGTGGAACCGGCCGAGGTGACCAGGCCATTACCGTTGAGGCTCTGCAGCGAAGCGCCGCTGGCGGCCATGGCGAAGGCGGCAACACCAAGTTGCAACTGGGCGTTGTTGAGCGTGACATTGGTATTGGCGAACCAGGTGGCCGCCGCGTTGCCGATGGCGATCTCACCGCCGTTGACAATGAGTGCTCCCGAATAGGAACTGATGCCGCTGTTGTTGTTGCGGAAATGAACGCCTGTGGTAGCGGTGCCGGTGTTGTTGATCGTCAGCGTGCGATTACTACCGGTGATGCCGCCATCGAAGAAGACCTGATTGCTGGCACCATTATTGATGACATTGATCGTCGAGTTCGCGTTGACGGTCAACAGGCCGGTCCACACAACCCACTGCGAAGCGGTATGTTCGTAGATGCCACCATTGAGCGTGAGCGACGTGGGAGTGACGGTTTGCAACGTCATCGCGCCAGCGGTACGCAAGGTGCCACCGGCATTGACCGTGGTGGGACTACGATAGGTATTATTGGCTTCGCCCAATCCGCTTAACACGAGCGTGCCGGCATTAACCGTGGTAGTGCCGGTGTACGTGACGCGCGATTGATTGGAAGGCAATTGGCTCATCGTGAACGTGCCGGTGCCGTTCTTGACGATGTTCAACTTGCCACCGCTGTTGACGTTGTCGAAATCGCGAACGTGACTGGCGATCGAGTAGTCGGCAGTGCTGTTGATCGTCAGCGTGGCATCGGTGGCCGAGCCCACGCCAATGCCGCCGTTCTGAATCACCAGGCCACCAACTGAATCCTGGATGCCAGCTAGCGTCTGATTGGTGCCCAGCAAGTCGAAACGAACCCAGTTTCCTTGCGTGTTGGCCTGTGTCATCACGACGCCAGCGCCGAATTGGTTGGATTGTCCCATCCGCAAGTAAGGTTGATTGGCGTTGCCGCCGCCCATTTGGATCGGGCCCGAAATGGCGACCGCGCCGCCCGACTTGGTAAGCGTGAGAATGCCAGCATCGAGGATCGTCGTGCCTGCGAATGTGTTGGAGCCGCTACCACTGTAGGTGAGTGTTCCCGCGCCCGTCTTGCGATTGGAAAGCCCGGCCGCGCCGGAGATCTCGCCAGAGAGATCGAGACTGCCCGAGTTAATGAACATCGACGTGTCGCCGACGATCGAAATTGGGCCGCTAAAGGAGTTAGTGCCCGACCAACTCGCCAAAGCGCCGCGCGTGCCACCGACGCCAAAGCCGGAGATCGTGAGCGGTTCGTTGGCAATCGAAATGCCGGTGGCCGATTCCAATTGGAGCGTGCCGGGGTTGGTGACCACCGTGCCGCCAGCGGCCGAGCCGAGCGCCAAATTATTGCGGACGACCAGATAGCCGTTGTTGATCGTCGTCAGGCCGGTGTAGCTGCTGGCACCATCGATGTATTGCACGCCTCCACCGGTCTTGACGATCGAGAGCGTACCGCTGCCATCTGCGAACACGCCGCTGAAGGTGCCTCCGCCGCCATTGGCACCGATCGTGAACGTGTTACCGCCCACGATATTCTGAATCGTGCCGCTACCATTGAGGCCGTTGATCGCTTCGCCATCGTTGTTAAGCGTGAGGAACGTTCCCGCGCCGACATCGACATTGGAAGCATCCGGGATCTGATCGGCCGCGGGACCACCGACTTGCAGCGTGGTACCAGCACCGGTGATGACGACATTGCCGACAAAAGTGTTGTTGGCTTCGAGCGTCGTTCGCGCGCCACCGGTGACGGTCAGCGTGCCGACGTTGCCACTGATGACGTTGGTGTAGGTGGTGCGGTCGGTGTTGCCAGCCGTCAGACTGGTTGCCTTATTCAAGTTCAGTGTGCCAGTGTAAATGCTACCCACGGCGCCAGCGTTAAACGCCGTGGAACCAATCGAGGTCACGCCCGTTCCTTGATTGGCGACGGTGATGTTGTTGGCCACGGTGATCACAGTCCCGGAGGGATTGGTGATCAACAGCGCGGTGTTGCTCGCGCCCGTATTGGCATCGTTGATCGTGACCGCGCCCGAACCCAACGCGGAGTCGTTGCGAACTTCCACGGTTCCTTGGCTGATCGTTGTGCCACCGTTGAAGGAATTTGCACCCGACAAAGTCAATGTGCCGGTGCCGGTCTTGAGGAGGCTGTTGTCGCCCAGCAGCACTGCTTCGGTAAAGCCCGGAATCGAAATGTCATCGAAGGTTACCCAACCCCAGCCGCCATGGAAGTAGTCGACCATTTCCACAACGTAGGTGGCGGAGTGATCGAGTGCGTCGAGTTGGGCATCGCTAAAGCTAACGATTCCATTGAAGTTGTCCCCGCCTGCCGCCGCATACAGGACGTAATCTCCCGTTGCTACGTTCCGCAGGGCGACGCCTTGGAAAGATGCGGCATTGCTATCTTGCAGGGAATTCGCCGGCAGCCCCGCAATGTTCCCGACTAGTGGATGGCCATTAGAATCGCCGCCACGCAGGCGGAATGAGAGCGTCGAATTCTCCGCGATCGGATTGAGCTTAAATTCAGGCGACGTAATGCGGAGTGTCGTGTGGGCACCGTCATGAGCAAACGTGTTGGCGTTCGCTGCCGTAAGTTGGCCACCGTCTACACCGGCGATACCAGAATTGACGGTCCAGCCTTGGAGATTGCTCGGAGCGGGGTCAAACGTGTAGGTCGCTGGCAAGGGAGTTTGCACGATCGAACCGGGACCATCGCCACTGATGATGCCGTTGATCACGACGTTACCGGCCCCACTGGCCAACAACTTGGAAAGGTTGAGATCAATATTGGAGTTGATTGTTAGCGTACCGGTCGTCGAACCGATACCAATTTGTCCCAGACTCACGAACTGAGCGGCGAGGGGACTGCCACTGCCAATCGTGTTGTTGCCGCTGATGTTGGCCAAAGCGCCAGGTTGACCTGCGGCACCGGTGCCGTTGACCGTAATCGCTTCTCCATTGATCGTGATGCCCCCTTGCAGGCCGAGCGTCGCGCCGTTGGCGACACTGGTGCCAACAGAAGCATTGCCCAAGGCATTGTTGTTGGCCGCGACGAGCGTGCCCGTATTGATCGTCGTGGCACCGTTGTAGGTGTTGGTGCCTGCCAAAGTGACCGTGCCGGTGCCGTTCATAACGACGGCATTATTGCTGACCGTTCCCGTGTTGATCAGGCCAACTGGTAGCGTGCTGGGATTGAGCGCTACAAAGCTACCGGAGGGTGACTTGATCTGCAGGTTGTTGAAATTGCCGCCTTCAAAGTCACGTGCCGTAATGCCGAGACGATACGTTTGTCCGGCGACCAAAGTCGGTGTGGAGTAGGTGAAGCCACCGCAGCAAGTTCCCACGCCGAAACGATCGGTAAGTTCAAAGATATTGGCGTTGCCGGTGGTGTCGATCCAGAACGACGTTTCGTTATCGATGGTGCCGACCTGGAATTGCCACACGCCACTCTCCGTCGGCGTAAACAACGCCGTCCAGAGTCCGGTCCAACCATCACCATCATTGGTGTTCCAAGTCGTGCTGCCCAAGGCGAGAGCCCGCGTGCGGAAAGCAGCGTTGTTAGGATAGCTGAGGTGACCAGTGAGAATGCCTTTGGCGTCGGGCAAATTGGTGGTGTTGATGATACTTTGGATATCGTTTTGCGTGGAGTTCTGCGTTGGAAAGTTTTGCAACTCCCACAGCGTCTCCGAGAAACCGGTGGTGATCGCATCCACTCCCACACCGCCGAGGCTACTGTTGACGACGACATCGCCAGCGCCCGCAAAAGTCACTTTCGAGAACTGCTGATCAATGGTGCCATTGAGTGTGAGCGTGCCGCCCAGCGAACCGATACCGACGTTGCCGGCACTTGCTATTTGCGCGGTGATCGTGCCGGTGTAGCTATTGTTGCCGCTGACGTTGATAATCGCGCCTGGTTGTCCCGCCGCACCAGCACCGTTAACAGCAATTGGCTTGCCAGTCACCGTCGCCCCATTGGCGAAGCCAAGCGTGGCACCTTCCTTGATCGTGATGCCTGTCGTGCCGATACCCAAACCACCGTTGGTTGGATTGGCGGCGACGAGGGTACCAGCGTTGATTGTGGTCGTGCCGTTGTAGGTGTTGTTGCCTGCGAAGGTGACGGTACCAGTACCGTTCTTAATCACATTGTTCGCAAACGACCGATTGAAGCCATATTTTACCGACAGATAGGCTTCCACTTCCGCACGTTCCAGATCCGAAAGGACGCGGTCGAAGATCACGACTTCGGCAATTTCGGAGTTCGAAGCTTCGCCAAATCCGCCGCCATTGCCTGCACCCAGGGCCAAACGTCCAGGCTTGTAGGAACCGGTGTTAAAGCCGGTGCCATCATTTGCGAACTGCACGCCATCGGACCAGAAATCGGCCACAGGTGTTCCGCCAGGTACGCCGTCGGCATCGGGACCAATCGCGCCTGCATAGATGGCCCAGGTGAGGTCGTTGTCATTAGCGCCCGTTCCTTGATAGATCCAACCATTGGCATGCCAACGATCGCTTCGATTGCCGTGATGTCCAAACAGGTAGTTCTGTGTCGTCGAACCAATCACACGTTCGTTGTCGCCGCCCGTATAGCGTGAGACGGCGATGATGGTGTAGTTGGCGCTCAGGCTATCGAAGTTATAGGTCGTCGCCAATTGATCATTGGTAAAGTTCACCACAGGCCTTCCATTAAGGCCCGTCCCATTGAGAATAGGATCATTCGTCACCACTTTGGCGTCGTGGCCCAGTCCCGACTTATCGACCCAGTTTGTAACGATGCCACCATTGGCTGGATCGCCGATGGAACCGTTGCCAGCGCCATCGATATCGCTGGCGTCGAGCCACAAGGCTAAAGCATTCGTGACGGGAAGCGTCGCCGACGGCACGAGGCTACCGTTGCCGAACGCTTGCTGGACCACCAGATTGCCGTTGCCACCGAAGGTGATATCGCCAGGGAAGCCGAGAGTGATGGGAATATCGAGCGTTGTTGTCCCGCTGATGGCGTTGATGGCACCATTGGTGACGATGATCGATTGCAGGGCCGTGCCCGCATTGAACGTAAGCGACCCATCAAACTCGAGCGCTTCACCACTATCGACAGAAATGGCAGCAGTGCTTCCCAAGCCACCGGAAGTGCTGATGCGAACCTCGCCACCGGCAAGTTCAAAGTTGGAAATGGTGCTGTCTTGCTTAAGGATCAACGTGCCAGCACCTGTCTTGAGCAGTGCTTGACCACCGACGATTTGCCCGGTCACGGTTAGCTGCGTTTCGTTGACGTGGATCGACGAAGCACCGGCGAGCGTGATTGTGCCGGTAAGCGTATTGCTATTGTTCTCATTGCGAATGGCACCGTTGCCGCCACTGTTACCTGTGATCGTGATATTATCGCCGAGCGTCTTGCCATCGCGCAATTCCAAACGGGCGTTGTTGGCAACGATAGTGGCACCGGCGGTGGTGCCGAGCGAGTTATTTCCGCGCGCATCCCAGATGCCTTCGTTGATGTTGAGCTGACCGCTGAATGTACTGCCGGCGTCGGCATTGGCGAGCATGATGACTCGATTGCCGCCAGTCTTGGTGATTGCGCCACTGCCGGAGAGACCGGCCCAAACTTCCATTTGCGCATCGGCGCGAAGTTCAAGCGCACTACTTGCGGTATCGATTTGCCCGAACAAGCGCAAGTTATTAGCGAATGAACGAATTTTGGAATTGCCAGCCAGCGTGATCGTGCCGTAATAGTCGTTGTTGCCCGAGGCGCTGTAGAGGGCGGCGTCGGCGGCCCCGTTGCCATTGCCGCTGATCGTCAAGGCTTCCGTGGACGTGTAAGCGATTCCGCCGGTGAGTAACAGTGCGCCACCGGACTGAACGACGGTCCCCGCAGCCGCTGTTCCCAAGGCGTTGTTGGCGGAAACTTGGACGGTGACGCCATTGTTGATGGTGGTCAGTCCAGAATATGTATTCGCTGTCGGCAGTTTGACGATCGCATCGCCGGTCAAGGTGATCGCGGCTGGAGCCGTTTCCGAGATATTGCGAAGTGAGATGTTGGGCTTGCCTGTGGAATTGATCGTGGCATTGCCACCGAGGGAAACCTGGGAGAATTCGAGTCCTTGCCCGCCGCTGTTGGAATCGACCATCAGCGTGGTACCGCCAGCCATTGTGAGCGAGCCGAAAGTCACTCCGGGAATACCGCTGGAAAGATTGATTTCGGAATTTGCGGTGACGGTAATGTTGTTGGTGAGTCCGCCGCTGGGAGTGGTTATCTTCTGAAACAGGCCTGGCAAGGCCGAGGGGGTGAGGTTGGCCCAATTTCCGCCAGTTGCTCCCGCGGCTGTCGGTGATTTCACTTCGACATCGCGCAGGTAACCACCCCCGCCCGTGTCGTTCATTACGATGCCAAGCAAATACGTTTGTCCTGCAGTAAGCACAGGGGTCGCTTGATCCCCTGTGTCGCCACAGCAACCACGGCTGTAAAAGCGATCGGAAAGTTCGAGCGTGCCTGTAGCGCCTGTGGTGTCGATCCAGAACGACATGTTGTCGTCGACGCCACCTCCTTGCGTACGGAATCCCCAAGGGCCCGTTTCGTCCGGAGTGAATTGGGCAATCCACAACATCGCGAAATCGCCATTGTCGAAGCCGACCGCGCCCAGTGCCGCGGCACGCGCGCTGACAGCGTTATCGTCTTGGTAATGCAATTGACTGGTGAGCAAGCCCCTGGCATCGCTAGGACCGATGCTGAGCGCAGCAGTACGAAATGCTTCGATGTTATCTTGGGCGTTGGCGATAGTGCCGTTAAAAATAGTTTCGTCGAGACCGTTGAGAATGATGGAAGTACCTGGCTTGATGTCGAGTGTGCCGCCTGCAAGCGTGACATCCGCGAGTCCCAGTCCGGTATTTGCGCCGTCGGCGGGCGCGGCCAATGTGCCACCTGTCACCGTCCAGACTCCGCTCAGCAGACTAAGCGAATTGGCAGCATTGGAAACATGCAATTGCCCCGAAGCAACCAGACCCGTCAAAACAACCGAACTGATTTGCGCCGAGATGACATTGCTGCCGGTGGCAGTGGCTTGTTGGTCGATGGTGTTGGCGCTGAGGGTGCCATTTTGCAATGTGTAGCTGCCTGCGCCGTCAAAGCGGACTTCGCCAACGAAGATCGTGCCACCGAGTTCGATCGCGCCCGGATCGGCCGTGCGGAAGATGGCAATGTCGTTGGAGTCGGGAACGCCTGAGTTCCCTTCCCAGTTGGCGGCGTCACTGAAACTGCTGCCGTCGCCCGTACCGTCCCAGACATACGTCGTAACTGCCCCGCCGAGATTCATTGTCACCGAGGCCGAGCTGATATTGCTATCGATGGCGTCGCCATCTCGCAAGGTGAAGTTGATGAGCCTTGTGGAGGGAAGTGTTCCGGCGTTGGAATTGAAGAACGAAATGTTATGCAGGAGCGCGCTCACCGCCGCAGTGGTGGCGGCGCTGTTCAAGGTGATGACGAGATTCGCACCGCTGGTGCCACCGACGGCGGTACCGATGGGCGTGCCTTCGTAGCTGACCGTGCCGGCCGCGTAGCCGATTTGACCCGCGCCATTGCCGACGTTGATGACACCAAGCACATCATCCGCAGCCGCGCCGCCCGCCGAAATACCGACGGTCAAACTGCCGCCATTCCAGCCATTGGCACCGACCGGAGCCGGATCGTCGGCAATCGCAGGCGTACCTTGATCGATAGCCTGGACGCCGGAAACGCCCGGCGTGTAGTTCTGCGCATCGCCATTGAGATTAGCGATGGTGGGTGGCAAATTGGCGTTGCCAACCCAGATTTCGACATTGCGGACGGCGTAGGTTCCCGTACCGTTGCCGAAGGTCCAGTCCGGGGCATTGCCACCGCCTGGACCATATTGATCGCCAATTCCGGCACCACCATTGGCTGAAATTCCGAACAGGGTAGAACCTGCGGTAAGCGTCGGGTTAAGTGCGAAGACTTGAAACGAACCGTGGCCATTGCCGGTCGTGCCGCCACTATCTTTCCAGTCATAGCGTGCGTTATCCGACCCGTATTGAGCTCCGCCATTTTCGTTATAGTTGCTCGCCCAAAACTCAATGATGCCGTTGGCCACATTCCCCGGCGTAACATTGGGATGATTCGATTCAATGTGCAGATTGGAAACCAACGTGCCGTTTTCCACGATGTTCGTCCCTGCCTTGGGGACGCCTAGACGCGTCGGATCGGCATTGAACGTGTCCATCGACACCCAAACCCATTTGGTATCGCCCGCAGCACTGAGTTCCACAAAGTACGCCACGCGGTCGAATGATCCCGGCGCGATGCTACCGGAGTTGTTCACTGTGTATGCGTCGTTGAAATCGAATTGGTTATCGTTCACGGCATAGAGCATCTGTAGCCCCGCCAACTCTCCAGCCGAGACAACGCCGGTGGCGGTGGCCAAAACCTTGCGCGATTCGAGCGATTCCAAAGTCAAACGACGCGTACTGCGAAGACGACTCCCCTTGCGCGGCGCAAAACGTGACTTTGGTGACTGGCTATTTGCGGAATTCTTTTTCAACATGGGCTTACAAGTGGAGAGGGGT
>JBGSHH010000024.1:0-10187 GCA_041752355.1 Pirellulaceae bacterium
TATCGTTGGCGAAGTCGGTGGTTTGCGCGGCTTCGAGCAAGCGACAGAACTCCACGCCTTGTACGAGTCGATGGATCGGCGGGAAGCGCTCGTTTTGTGTGATGCGCCGCAGCGCCTCCAAGACGATGCGCGTGCGCTGCCAATCGCGCGGCTCGCCTGGTTTGAATGGCGGCGCGGTAACAGGATCCGCGATCAAATCGCCTTGCGCAACGAAACGCTTGACCTCCGGCAGCCACTGGGTGATGTCGCGTCCTTCATCCGCCGCGGCACTGGGGCACGCGCGGCGCAGCGTCAACACCGCCTGCTTATGATGGGGAACCAATTGCAGCGGGAAAAGCTGACACGTGAGCGGCTTGGCGTCCGCGCCGAACTCCTGATGAATGCGACACAACCCTGCGCTTGAGAGAAAGACGCAACTCCCGTCGGGTTGTTGCGCGAGTCGCGCTTCGCTGCCGCGTCCGACAATCAGCATTTTGCCGCGATATTCCGGCCGTTCACCCCATTTTTGCAATTCGATCTGCGTCACTTCCGCCGCGCTCAAGCGGATGATGCTGCCGCGACAACATTGCCCGCACTGCTGGCAGTCCCAACGCTCGGCGAGCGGAAGTGGATGAATTGTAAGGGACACAGAATTGCTTTCCGGCGACGGCCTCGGTAAGATTCGCTAGGTAAACAGCATCTCTGCGATGCTTCTCCGCACAGGTTGGTTCAGGCGCTGCCCGCTGGGCTGGTTAGCCTGCTCTCGCCGCTTGCTTGCGGGCTGGATTCTTTCCACCCTTTGTTCAAGGAGCGGTTCTATGTTTGGTATCGGCACTTGGGAATTGATGGTTGTGATGGCGGTTTGCTTTTTGCTGTTTGGCAATCGGCTGCCTAGCCTGATGCGTAGCATGGGGCGTTCGGTCAACGAGTTCAAGCATGGATTGCAAGAGGCTCCGCTCGAAGAAGAAATGCTCACGAAGTAGATTCTTTGGACGTCGTCTTCCCGCCCACGAGGTCGATCGTCGGCGGGAGGACTTTATTTCGCCTTTTTTAGCAAACGCTTGGCGGCGAAATACCAAGGGCGTTCTTGATAGCGCCAGACGCTGGTTCCGCGCCGATATTGCCGCAGTATATCTTCCAGGATTTCCGCGGCTTCTTGGGGGCGACGAGTCTCCAACAAAAGCTCCGCCAAATAATAGCGCGGGGCTTCGCTACGCCGCTGGGCTACTAGTTCGTGAAAGAGCGTTTCCGCCTGCGTGTTCTCGCCTTGTGCTCCCCAGAGCCGCGCTTGCAACAACTTATAGCGGAGCTGAAAGTCCGACGCGCGCTGCGGTTGAATGCTGGCGAATGTTTTCGCGGCGGCGGCGATCTGTTCTGCGTCCAGTTGCGCTTGCGATAATCGCAACAATAGCTCGGCGTCATCTTTGAATGGACCTTGCAAACCGGCGGCTAGCACTTCGCATTCTTTCTCGAATTGACCCGCCGCGGATAATTCGTCAGCCAAGAGAAAGCGGTTCTTGATGGTGCTGGCGTGTTCGAGTTGGTCCTCGCGAATGGCGATGCGTTGACCGGGGCGCTTCATCTTCCACAACCACGCTTGCCAGTTGCCGCGCCGCCAGGTAGGACGAACCTCGATGAGTATATAGACGCCAATTCCGATCAGCGGAAAGGCCAGAATGACAATGATCCACCAATAGGGCCGACCGGTCTTGATGACATGCACGATGCAGGCGAGTTGGAGCGCCATCGTCAACCAACCAAACGACGACCAGAAGAATAATTCGGTCGACGATAGCGGATCGAACCCCGTCGGAAACTCCCGCTCGGGAAAATCCGGTGGTGTGGTTTCGTTGATCGGCGGGGGCAAGGTGTCTTCCACGGATTTCGGCTCGAAGCGGTGATGGATTTCATCGTTTCCGCAAATGTACCTGACCAGGAACCAGTTGCAAATCGTAGCGTAGACCGTTCGCCTGCCGGGTCTGCCTGGCCTTGGCAAAGATAGGTCGGATTTCTACAGCGCAGGCGCACCGATTTTCAGATATACATCCTCGGGACCATCCACATCATCGACATGACTGCCGACTTTTTTGAACCCAAGCTGATGAATCAAGAACAGCGACGGGATGTTCTCGGGACTCACCGAGGCCACGAATTGTTGAACCTGACGTTCCGTCTCAGCCCACTGCAACAGCCCCACAAGGGCTTCCCGCGCGTAGCCTTGCCGGCGATAGCTGGGAAAGATCGTATAGCCCACTTCTACACCGAGCGGCGCGATCTCGGCCAGGTGTGGCATCCCGGGGCGACCGTGAAAGCCGATATGGCCGATCATTCGCATGTCCTCGCGCCGCACGACTGCTCTTAAAAGCCACGGACGGAGTTCGGGATCGCGCCGCAAATCGTGGAGTCGCAACTCCATCAACCAACGTTCCGCGAACCAGGCTTCATCGAGCGTCGCCCCCAAATGCGCTGCCGAAGCCTCACGATCATCCGCCAAGGAACGCTCATAGAAGAAGTCGTCCAGCGGCAGCAGCAACAATCGTGACGTTTCGATAATCATAAGTCTCCCAGCTATCCACCTGCCAGGCGTCGATTGGCCCAGACGAGCCACGGGCCAAGCTGCCGCCACAGTCCCATCTTCAGCAAACTGATCGCGAACGCCAGCATGACAATGGCCAGTCCGGCTGCCAACCAGGGTAAGCCTTTGGCCAACAGCGAACCTTCGAGCAGCAAGTACAACTGCCGCAGGTGTGCCGCGCCGTTTGCGCTCCCACAGAGAAGCGTCGCGACCAATTGTGGTTCGCGCTTGTCACGATACCAATAGCCGGCTGAAAGAATGGCAAGCACCGCCAGATAACTCATTGCCGCTGGCATGGGCGCGGTGGCCACGAACCAAGGATAGCCTAGCGCCGCGACAACTGCCAACAGCGGTGTCAATCGCCAGGCCACGGCGCGCAATGCGCTCGCCAACTTGTCATCCATCGTCAGACTGACCGCCAAAATCAACAGCACCGGCAGATGCCAACTCCAAAACAACACCACAACTGGGTGCTGCGTCGGTAGCCAGAACGGCGCCGCACAGGCGATCAAACCGCCACCGAGCAGCACGCGCCAAGAGGTGCGAGTGACGATGCCTACCGCCAACATGCCCAGCGCGATCCCGCCGACGATGAGCGGTTGCGGTGCGGTTAGTTGATCGAGCGACAATGTCCCTCGATCGACCACCGCCGCCACGAGTGCACTGGCCGCCAGCATCGCTTCCGCCGCGCGCACGTGGCGCAGGCAAGCAAACGCATAGAACGAAACCAACCCACCAATCACAATTTGCGCCGGCGAACCTATGGTTGACGTCAGCAATTGCACAAAATCAAGAGCCGCGCCGTCGGAAGGCAGGCCGGGAAACGCCGTCACGAGCGTCAGCACCGGCATTGCCAGGCCCGCGACAATGGTGCGGCGATGCCCTCGCGCAAGACCCATTTCCAGTACCAATGCCGACCACGCTAGTACCAATGGCGCGAGAAAATAAGGCTGGAAGATGTAGTCTTGCCCTTCGGTCCATTGAAACGCCAGCGTCAGCCACCACGAACGAATTCCAACGCCGACCGTTAAAAACACAAACAGCGACCACGGATAATACGGCCAACGCCAGGGCGTACCGCTGGCCGGTTCGCGATGCGCACCATGCCGCGCCGCCGGTAGTAGCGTCAGCAATACCATTCCGGCAAACGCGGGAAAGGCATACAGCGCCCACGACAACAGTGGATAGTATTCATAGAACGACAGCCAGGTGAGCAGAATGGGATACGTGAACAACAGCGTCAGCATGAGATAGTACGGCCCGCGATACATTGCGGCCAGATGAATGCGGAGCAAGCGCAAGAGCCCTTCGCTCACCACCACCGAGAATGCCAAGGCGAGTAAGAGCAGCGCGCTGCCAGGGAGGGGCTCATAGAGTACATGCACGTCCAAGCTACTGGAAAGCATGAAGAACATCAGCACGATTACCAGCAGCATCGTGCGGGCGTCGTCCCAGACTTGCCCGCCCCGAATGATGATGATCGCCAGGGTCGAAAGTAGCAGTGTATAACCGGCCAACAGGCCGACAAAAAGTAAGCTTTTGACCAGGTCGGTCGATTGCCCGAAGTTTTGCTGCAAGCCAAAGAGGACGAGAAAAGTACCGATCAAATAGAACGGATTCTGCGTGTAAAAGAAACGAACAATGCGCACCGGTAGCGCGGGAACGTCGGCAGGGTTCATGGCCTATTCCTTGAGAAGAGATGTTTGACAAGGCCCACCACAAACTGACAGGGTCTCTATGTCAGACGCCGCCTGCGCGAGCAATTTCGAGCGATTCGCTTCCGGTTGCGGGCAGAAGAAAAGAAACAATAAGAACGAAAGCCACCAACGAACAAGACGCGAACAGGACTCCAGTCGCCAGCGAATACGGCGATTCAAACCATCTGCTGCATGGTCACCTCCCCGGGGCGAAAAGATGAGATAGGGGGAGAACAATTTCCGCAACCCTATTTCTACGATTGATAACTAGCAAAAGTCAAGCATTTGTGGCGGAAGCTGGCAGGTCGGCCATGGCGTTGCAAACATCCAAAACGGCAGGCTGGAAGCCAACTCGAGGTTATGCCAAGATAGACTGGTGCCCTATTTGCTGCGTTCCCCTCACTATCACTAGCACTGCATGTCGCGAAAATCGAAGTCAAAACATACTCCCACGACACGCTTGGCATGGCTAACTCGTCGCGTGGCGGTGGGGAGTATCGCAGGCGTGTTGGTGTTGCTGGCGGGCGGGCTAATCTTCGCCGATTGGTATCGCTGCTTGCCGCCCGATACCAAGGCGGTGTATGTCGGACGGCAAAGTTGCATCCAATGCCACCAGGATCAAGCCGCGAAGTTCGCCCATTCCCATCACGATCAGGCGATGGATCGTGCCACGCCGCAGACGGTGCTAGGAGACTTCAACAACGCGGAATTCACCTACTTCGATATCAAGAATCGCATGTACCGCGATGGCGAGCGATACATGATTCACACGGAAGGCCCCGATGGCCAGCCAGGGGATTTTGAGGTGAAGTACGTGCTGGGTGTCGATCCGCTACAGAATTACATGGTGGAATTCGATCCGCCTGAGGATGCGGCGGAGAACGAAGTGGGCCGCTTGCAAGTCCTCCGGGTGACTTGGGACACGCTGAAACAAGAGTGGTTTTATCTGCCACCCCCGGATGTTGCCGACAAACTCGCGCCGCACGACGAATTGCATTGGACAGGCGTCGCCCAGCGCTGGAACACGATGTGCGCCGATTGCCACTCCACCAATGTCGCGAAGAATTTCAATACGCAATCGCTGCGTTACCACACGACGTTTTCGGAGATCGATGTTAGCTGCGAAGCCTGCCATGGTCCCGGCAGCACCCATGTCCAACTCGCCCAGGCGAATTCTCTCTTCTGGGATCGCAAGCTGGGCTATGGCCTGACTGCGAAAATGAAGGACGCGCCTGCCGAAAATGAAATTCAAGTGTGCGCCGAATGCCACGCCCGTCGCGAAGTAATCGCCGACAACTACGACCCAGGCGACGACTTCTGGAATCACTACTCGACCGAACTGATTGGGCGGCTCACCTACCATGCCGATGGTCAGATCGAAGACGAGGACTTCGAACATGGCTCGTTCTTGCAAAGCAAGATGTACCACAAAGGCATTCGTTGCACCGATTGTCACGATCCTCACAGTGCCAAGCCCAAGCATGATGGCAACAAGCTTTGCACTTCGTGCCATCAGCATCCGGCCGGCAAATACGATACGCCGCTGCATCATCATCACAAGGAAGGTGGCACAGGTGCTTCGTGCGTTGCCTGTCATATGCCGACGACGACCTATATGGAAGTGCATGTGCGACACGATCATAGCCTGCGCGTGCCGCGCCCCGATTTGAGCGTGGCGCTAGGCACGCCTAACGCATGCACCGCTTGCCATCTCGATCAGAAAAAGCTGAAAGAGGAAGTTCGCGCCGCCGAGAGCAAACTCAAGCCCGATCGCTTGCAACAGTACTTGCACTTCGTACAAGCGGCGCGGCAAGGTGATCCCACGGTCCAAAAGGAACTCGCGCGTTTAGATCAATGGTCGACCGATGCCGTGGAGAAGTGGTATGGCAAGAAGCCGATTGCGAAAGAGAACCCCAAGCATTTCGCTTACGCCATTGCTGCGGCTCGGCAGGCCGATCCAGCCGCGGAAGCGTTGTTGAAGGAAGTGGTAGGCAATCGTCTTTGGCCGGCATTTGTGCGCGCTTCGGCGTTGCAAGAGTGGCAGCAGTACAATTCACCGGAAATGTATCAAGCGTCTGCACAAAGTTTGCAGGACAAAAATCCTCTGGTCCGCGCGGCGGCGGCGGCGAATTTCTTTGGCGCATCGCGGGCCGTACGCCTCAAATCCTTGCCACCGCTGTTGCACGATCCCGATTTCATCGTCAGTCGCCTGGCGGCACGCGCGTTGGCAGATGTGCGCAGCGATCTCAAGGGCGAGGATCGCAACCAGCTCACGCAATTGATCAGCGACTGGGTCGAAGGGCTGATGGAAAACAGCGATCGCGGTGGCGTACATCTAGCGATAGGAAGTTTGGAGGAACAACTCGGCGACATGCCGGCGGCGGCGGACGCGTATCGGGAAGCGATTCGCGTCGAGCCAAATCTGGTGGGAGCCCGCGCCAATCTGGCGGCAGTGTTGGAGGCCCGTTTGACGCAAGATCGCAGCCTCGACAATTCCGATCGCGCGAAGCTCTTGACAGAAGTCGATCAACTCCGTGCTGCTGAGTTCGAACTCCTCGCCCGCGATGCCCGCCTTGTGCCGGATAATGCGGCGGTGCAATATCGGTATGGCCTGGCGCTGTATTTGCGGAATGAGATCGATCCGGCGCTGGCGGCTATCAAGCATGCTGTCGAATTGGAACCGCGCACCATCGATTTTCGGCTGGCGTATGTCCTGCTATTGCAAAAGGTCGGCAAGATTCCCGAGGCAATCGAACAAATGAATCAGGTGATTGTGCAGCGACCGGATGATATCGGGGCGCAACGGTTGTTGGCGGAGTTGAAGTTGCAGCAGAAGCAGAAAGAGGAGAAATAGTTGGGGGGATAGCCAACGTACTCATCGGTACTCATCACGCTCGGCCGTGATGCCGCTGGCTGTCGATTTGGGCCCGCTAGACGCTAATCTCCCTACGGAAACGGGCGCGGTGCGTACTCGCCAGGAAATTCGGTTGGCCCTCGATGCCTGTTTAGCGGTACAATAGCCAGTACCACCATCGCCGGTACACATTCCCAAGGAGGATCGAACCATGACCTGCGTCCATTTAAAGAAACTCTACGCACTTTGCGAAGAAAATAGTATTCGCCTATCCAGCGCCGATTTGGTCCATGTCGTTTGTACGGAGTGCGGGCGAAAAGAGGTTTGCCCCTCGATGTTGCTTGATGAATACGAGTGGGATGAGCCTGAAAACGACGCCCAATCGACCGAATCGACACCCGTCCCAGGCAAGGCCAGTGAATTACCTTGACCGGACAGGCTGTTCCCAGGCGAGGTTTTCGTATAATAGTGCGATCAGCAGTAGGTCGAGCCGCGCGCGATGGCCACCGGGAAGGGGAGGGTCGGCAATGGATCAAGACTGGAACGAACGCCTACCGGCGGAAGAGTCGCCTCCTTTGTTGTATCTCGACGAATCGGCAACGCTGGATCCTGCTCCCAATACGGCGGCCCGAGATCGAGCTTCTCTCCCCAATCGGTCCCCCCTGGAGCGCGAAGTTGCACCCCCATCTCGTGCTAGCGGCGCGATGCTAGGGGTGATCGCGATGCTGACGGTCCTTTTAGCGGCTGGTTATTTGGTGCCTCGCTTGGCGGAAGAGATTCAATACTCGCTGACGCGCGGACGCCAAAGGGCGGAGTACGAGCAAGCGGGGCAAGTGCTGGGGACGAATACGCTAGGGGAATTATCGCTGGTATCACAGCAAGTGTCGCTGCGAATTGCTCCCAGTGTCGTCATCATCAACGTCGCTAGTTCCACTCCCAGCGAAGAGCCGGTATTGAACGATGAATTGCTCAAACGCTTTGGCACGCCCATGCCTGATTCGCTCGGCCAAGGCTCCGGCGTGGTGGTCGGAGCGGAAGGGTACATACTCACTAATCATCATGTGGTGCGCGACGCGCACGAGATTCGCGTCACGCTTAGCGATGGTCGCCGCCTCCCGGCAACGCGCGTCGGTGTCGATAGCTTGACCGATCTGGCGCTGCTCAAGGTTGACGCCGATCATCTGGTGCCGGCCGATTGGGGCGATAGCGACAAGCTCCCGGTCGGTTCGTTGATTTGGGCGGTGGGGAGCCCGTTTGGTCTGGATCGGAGTTTGTCATTCGGCATCTTGAGCGCGAAGAATCGGGGCGGCGTGGCCGGTTCGCCGCATCAGGACTTTTTGCAGACCGATGCGGCCGTGAACCCTGGTAATAGCGGCGGTCCACTGATTGATGCTGCGGGGCGCGTCGTGGGCATCAACACGGCCATCGTCGGGCAAACGTATTCCGGCATCAGCTTTGCCATTCCTAGCAATGTCGCCCGCGAAGTGGCCGAGCGTTTGCAGTCGGGCGGTTACGTGCCGCGCGGTTGGCTCGGCGTGGAGCTGGGTAGCGTCTCCGAACAGCAAGCCAAGGCGATGGGATTGATGAATACGCGTGGCGCGTTGATTGCGCGAGTAGTCGAAGATGGGCGCTTCTCGCCGGCCCAACGCGCCGGCATGAAGGCGGGAGATGTGGTGGTGCGGTGGGACGGCTTGGACGTTTCGGAGCCAGCCGCTCTCAGCCAATTTGTCGCCAAAACGAAGATCGGCACCACCGTGAAAGTCGAATTAATTCGCGGCGGCCAGCCCACGACGCTCGATGTAACTGTCTCGGAACGCCCGCAAGAGCTGAACTGATTAACTAGCGGCGGCTCTCGTGGTGGATTAAACTCGCGGCGTGTACTTTCCCCTCCTGGAAACACGCTATGCCCTCTCGCCTTGTCGTTGGTTTGTTAATTGTTTTCCTCGCCGGCGTACTTCGTGCCGAGGAACCGGTCGCTAAAGCGGAACTCTCCGCGCTATTTGGCCGCGACAATCTCGTTGCGTGGTGCATTGTTCCTTTCGACGCCAAACAGCGCAGCCCTCAAGAGCGCGCCAAGTTGCTGAAGCAACTAGGCTTTCAACGCTTCGCCTACGATTGGCGGAGCGAGCATATTCCGACCTTTGACGAGGAATTGCAGGCACTCAAGCAGCAAGGTATTCGACTGCAGGCGTTTTGGTTTCCGGCGGCGCTCAATGACGAGGCCAAGGCGATTTTGGCAGCGCTCAAGCGACGGGAAGTGAAGACCGAACTGTGGGTGACGATGGGTGATCCAGCGCCGCAATCGAAAGCGCAAGCGGAGAAAGTCGCGGCCGCGGTAAAACAACTGCAGCCGATCGTGGACGCCGCTGCGGCGCAAGGTTGTTCCGTCGGGCTATACAATCACGGCGGTTGGTTCGGCGAACCGGAAAATCAACTCGCTATCATCGCCGCGCTAAAGGCCTCCAATGTCGGCATTGTCTACAACCAACATCACGGACACGATCACACCGCCCGTTTTGCTGAACTGCTGCCGAAGATGCTGCCGCATTTGTACGCGCTCAATCTCAATGGCATGATCGCCGATGGCGAGCGAAAAGGGCAGAAAATCGTGCCGCTGGGGCAAGGGGAACTCGATCTGGAGTTATTGCGGATCATCGCGCGCAGTGGTTATCGCGGACCCATCGGCATCCTGGGACATACACAAGATGATGCCGCCGAGCGTTTGGCCGACAATCTCGACGGCTTGGATTGGCTCGTGCCGCAACTGGCTGGCGAGAAAGCCGGGCCAGCACCCACACCGCGCACGTATAAGAAACCAGTTAAAACCTTGGACAACTCTGGTGTTCAACTTCCTGGTTGGATTGTCGCGGGACGCAAGGAATACCGCTCACCGCCATTGACGTTGCAATGTCGCGTGAAGCTCGCGCAACGCCAGACCTATAACATCTTGGTGGCGAGCGACACCAAAGCCTCCGGCGAGCACTGGGAGGTGTTCTCGATGGCTGGCTCCGGCGAGTTGACGATGTACCTGCCTGGCTACCAGCCTGATCATGTGCGTAGTAAGGCGGTGGTCGCGGATGAA
>JBGSHH010000025.1:0-8638 GCA_041752355.1 Pirellulaceae bacterium
ACCAGCCCGCAGCGCCAGCAAGGGAAGAGTTAGGGTCGCATTGGCAAAGCGCCCCCAGGATGCGTGGACATCGCGCCCCATGGACCCCAGGGTCGTACGCCGATGAACATCTAACGATCTCCGCGGCGCTGAGCAGGCACCACCATAACTCCACCACTCGCTGGCGCTTCGGGCTGGTGATACAGGCCTCTCCCTACCAGCCCGCAGCGCCAGCACGGGAAGAGGTAAGGTCGCACTGGCATAGCGCCGCCAGGATGCGTGGACATCGCGCCAAGCGGAACTTCGAGGTCGTTCGCCGGTGAACATCTAACGATCTCCGCGGCGCTGGTACGGCGCCACATTCACTCCACCACTCGCTCGCGCTTCGGGCTGGTAGAATGCTCGTCTCGTTATTGTCGATGCACCGCGCCCCATTGGGAGATCTCGCCATGCATGATCCGCCAGTGGCCTTCTTTCTCACTTGGACGACTTATGGATCATGGTTGCCAGGCGACGATCGCTGGTGGACAGAATCGTATCGCGGCAAGCATCCTCCGAACTTTCAATTGCGCAAACAATCGCAATCGCGAATGACGGAGTCGGCGCTCACCCTTGCGCCGGAACAACGTATCCTCGTCGCAACTACGATCGCCGAACATTGCACGTTCCGAAGTTGGCATTTATGGACCCTCAATGTTCGTACCAACCATGTGCATGTGGTCGTCACGTCGGCAGAGCATCCCGACCAGATCGCAAGTCAGTTTAAAGCGTGGTGCACGCGCAAGCTTAAAGCACTGGCCAGCCACGAGCAGGCCGGCTATGTGCGCGAGAAATGGTGGACCGAAGGCGCCAGTACCATCTATCTGAACGACCAGGAAGATTTAGAAGGTGCCGTGATTTATGTTCGCGATTGCCAGTAATCAAACCAGCCCGCAGCGCCGGGTGAACCAGCCCGCAGCGCCAGCAAGGGAAGAGTTAGGGTCGCATTGGCAAAGCGCCACCGGGATGAGTGGACATCGCGCCCCATGGAACCCCAGGTCGTTCGCCGGTGAACATCCAACGATCTCCGCGGCGCTGAGGCAGCGCCACCATAACTCCACCACTCGCTGGCGCTTCGGGCTGGTGATGCAGGCCTCTCCCCACCAGCCCGCAGCGCCAGCAAGGGAAGAGTTATGGTCGCATTGGCAAAGCGCCGCCAGGATGAATGGACATCGCGCCCCCTGGAACCCCAGGGTCGTTCGCCGATGAACATCCAACGATCTCCGCGGCGCTGCGGCGGCGCGACAATAACTCCAACACTCGCTGGCGCTTCGGGCTAATGGTGCGTGCGGTACTTCGATGAGAATGGTAAAACGGAGCCACAAAGGAATTCACTCATGAACAAAATCGCCATCATCACCGGAGCAGGATCAGGCATTGGCAGATCAGTAGCGCTCGCGCTGCTGCAAAATGGTTGGAACGTGGCGTTGGCGGGACGGAAGGAAGAAAAGCTGCTGGAGACGAAGAGGCTGGCAGGCGAGCGGGGTGAGTTGGCGATGACGGTGGTGACCGATGTGACTGAGGAAGCGTCGGTGCGGAAGTTGTTTGATGCGGTGACGGCTCGGCATGGGCGGGTCGATTTGCTGTTCAACAATGCAGGGCAGGGGGCGCCGGCGGTGCCGCTCGATGAACTCAGTGTCGAGAAGTGGCAGCAAGTGGTGAATGTGAATTTGACCGGCGTCTTTCTTTGCACGCGTGAAGCCTTTCGCGTGATGAAGTCGCAATCGCCACGCGGCGGGCGGATCATCAACAACGGCTCGATCTCGGCGACGACGCCCCGGCCCAACTCCGCACCTTACACCGCCACCAAGCACGCCATCACCGGGCTGACGAAATCGTGCGCGCTGGATGGTCGCCCTTTCGATATCGCCGTCGGTCAGATCGATATCGGCAACGCGGAGACCGACCTCACCGCGCGGATGGCGGCCGGCGTGCAGCAAGCCAGCGGCAGCCTTGCGAAGGAGCCGACGATGGATGTGAATCACGTCGCACAGGCGGTCCTCACCATGGCCAACTTGCCGCTGGATGCCAACGTGCTGTTCCTCACGATCATGGCGACGCAAATGCCATTCGTGGGACGTGGATAACGTGGGGTAGGCGTCCCGCCTGCCGTATTTATTTCCTAAGCACGGCAGGCTGGAAGCCTACCCCACCCAATCCTTAGCGGCACGGACTTCCACTTGTGGCGTGACGAGCGATTTCTCGACGAGCGTAGGCCAGTAAGCGAAGACGGGTCGCACGCTGGGGCGACCGGCCGCATAGCCAGCCAGCCCTGCGGGACCACTGGTAATGAGCGGCGCGAACTCTTTGGTGAAACGCTCGACGGCCGCGCGATTGAGATCATGCACGGCGACGCGGAGCATCACTTCCCGCGCCTGTTCGCGCGGCGCTTGGCCAGCGGCGGCACCCGCGCCGAGCAATTCGACGTGCGAACGATCGTAGCGATAGCCAACGCTGGCCAGTCGCGCGAAGATGAGCTCCGCGCAGCGTTGCGCTTTGGCCACCGCGTCGTCGCCATAGACCAACAGTTCGCCTGCTGACATCCAGCCATCTTCATAAGCGAGCGAGACTTTATACGTGGAGGTCGCCGGCGCGCCGCTGGCGTGTGTGACGCGAACGCGATCGAGGCCGAGGTCTTCCACCTGCACGGTAGTGAAATCGACGACAACATCCGGCGTGAAATAGCGCTGCGGATCGCCGATTTCGTAGGTGAGTTGTTCGATCACCGTTTGTCGCGTGACCGCGCCACCGGAGCCCGCAGGCTTGGTGATGACGCAGCTGCCATCGGCTTCCAGTTCGGCGATGGGATAGCCGACATCGGCCAAAGAATAGTTGGACCAATCGGTCGCATAGCCGCCGGTGACTTGCGCACCGCACTCGATCAGATGGCCAGCCACGCTATAGCCAGCGAGCGTGTGCCAGTCGTGCCAGTCGCCGCGAAACGTGTGCATGGCGGGGCCGACGGTGAGTGACGCATCGGCCACGCGGCCGGTGATGACGAGTTGTGCACCTTGATCGAGGGCCGCGGCGATGGGCTGCGCGCCGAGGTAGGCATTCGCGCACTTCACCGGCCTGGTCTGTGTCGACCAGGCCGCGCTGCTATCGAAGTTGGCGAGCGAGCAACCAGCGGCCAACAAGCGATCGAGTCCAGTTACGAGCAAATCATCGCCGCTCACCAGACCAATGCGCTTATCGCCTTGGCCCGCAGCGACCAGTTGTTTCGCCGCCGCTTGCACACAGGCGAGTGGATTCACCCCGCCAGCGTTGGTGACAATTCTAAGTTGCGGCTGCGCAGGCCACAGCGGCAGCAGTGAAGCGAGCACATCGAGAAAATCGCCTGCATATCCGAGGGTTGGTTTGGATTCGCGGACACGGGCGAGGATCGACATCGTGAGTTCGGCGAGATACTCAAGCGTGAGGTAATCGACCTGGGCCGTTTCGATCAACCGCCGCGGCGCATCGATATTATCGCCCAGAAATCCAGCCGCGTTGGCGATGTGAAGAGGCATTGATGGGTTCCTAAGGCGATGCTAACCACCGAGTCACAGAGGACACAGAGCAAAGCCAAGCATAGAAATACATTTGTATTACCTCTGTGCTCTCTGTGACTCGGTGGTTAGCCCTCCCACTGTTAACTTTCGAATGCTGCCTACACCTGAAACACGCCGAGTTTATAAGGTTCCTCGCTGACGACGCGGGTGACCACTTCCAGCGATTGAATCAGCACGTCGCGCGTGTGGGCGGGCGCGATGATCGCATCGACCCAGCCGCGCGCAGCAGCGTAGCGGGCGTCCATCTGTCGATCGTAATCGCCTTGGATCTTGTCGCGCAACGCGGCGAGTTCATCGGCATCGATTTGATGTCCCTGGCGTTTCAGGCTGTTGATGGTGATATCGAGCACGGTCGAGGTTGCTTGCTCGCCACCCATCACGGCGCAGCGACTGTTAGGCCAGGCGAAGATCATGCGCGGGTCGAATGCCTTGCCGCAGAGCGCGTAGTTGCCTGCTCCGAACGAGCCGCCGGTGATCACGGTGAGTTTGGGAACGCGGCTATTGCTCACAGCGCTCACCAATTTCGCGCCTGCTTTGATGATGCCAGCGCGTTCGCTATCGCGCCCCACCATGAAGCCATTGACGTCTTGGAGAAAAATGAGCGGCAAACCGTCTTGATTGCAGGCCATCACAAAGCGGGCGGCTTTATCGGCGCTGTCGACATAGAGGACGCCGCCGAATTGAAACTCGCCTTGGGCGCTGCGAATACGATGCTGCTGATTGGCGACGATGCCGACCGCGAAGCCGCCGAGTCGCGCCGTGCCGCACACGAGTGTCTGGCCATACTCGGCTTTGTATTCCACGAACGAGTCGGCATCGATCAGGCAAGCGAGCAAGTCGCGGACTTCGTATTCGTGCCGCGTGTCGGGCGAGATAAGCATGTGTATCTCTTCGCCGGCGCGCGCTGGATCAACCGTGGCGATGCGCGAGAAAGGACGGGGTGGATGGAGCGAATCGGCAGGCTGCTCGGCGATGAGCGTCCGCAACTTCGCCAGGCAGGCGTCGTCGTTTTGTTCGTGGTAATCGATGGTGCCGCTGATGCTGGCATGCATGGTCGCGCCGCCGAGTTCTTCGCCGCTCACTTCTTGCCCGATCGCGCTCTTCACTAGCGCTGGCCCGGCCAGAAACAGTCCCGAGCCTTCTGTCATCAGCAGCTTGTCGCACAGCACCGGCAAGTAGCCACCGCCTGCAACGCAACTTCCCATGATGGCAGCGAGTTGCCCGATGCCAGCGGCGGAAAGCACGGCATTGTTGCGAAAGATGCGGCCGAAGTCGTCCTCGTCGGGAAAGACATCTTCTTGTAGTGGGAGGAACACGCCAGCGGAATCGACGAGGTAGACCAGCG
Organism: Pirellulaceae bacterium; assembly: GCA_041752355.1. Classification (GTDB taxonomy): domain Bacteria; phylum Planctomycetota; class Planctomycetia; order Pirellulales; family Pirellulaceae; genus JAEZGD01. The sequence continues at coordinate 4,915 of JBGSHH010000025.1, forward strand.
GCAAGCGATTTTGAAAGGCGATGCGTTGCGCTCGCAGCACTTTCTTGGCGGTGGCGGGAAAGAATGCGCCTGCCTTGACCGTGGCGTCGTTGGCGATAACCACGTGCCGTCGTCCCGCGATGTTGCCGATGACCGTGACAACGCCAGCGGCCGGCGCGCCGCCGAACTTGTCATACATCTCATAACCCGCCCAGAGCCCCAGTTCCAAAACCGGCGCGTCGGCATCGAGTAACTGCATCAATCGCTCGCGGGCGAAGAGTCGCCCTTTGGCGTGCTGCCGCTCGATGGCCTGCTCACCGCCTCCTTCGCGAATCGTCGCCTCGCTAGCAGCGAGATCCGTCAGCAGCGTGGCCCAGGCGGCGTGAAGTTCAGGAGGTGATGGTTGCACGCGAATTCCTCGTTAGTTGCTGTAATCATATCACTCCGACTGATGCTGGCGCGGTCAGGTGGCGTCTCAAAATGAGATTCGGCCTCCCATATCGAGAAGCATCGCACGGGTGGCACGATCTCGCAAAACATCCATGGAAAATTGGTAAGTCGTTTAAATTAAAAGACTTGCGCGAATATTTTTGGCAATCAGCGCAATCGGCACAGAGCTTGCATCTATATACATCGTCAGCAGCACTTCATCGGCGTGCCAAAAGTGGCCGTCCGCATTTAGAAATGCTGGCCTAATTTTTGTTTTTTAAGCGATCCCGCTGATGGGGCGCGACTGGCTTTAGGGTTGGTCGCGCTCTTTTTTGTTTCTTGGGCCGGGAAATTACTCCGACCGTACCGGGATGAGCACACCGGGATGCTGTTCCTTGGCGACCACCAACAGGTCGGGATCGAGCAGCGGAAATTGGATCGTGAAGGTTGTACCCTCTCCTGGCGTGCTGGTGACGCGGATGGTGCCGCGGTGGGCATGTACCACGGATCGGCAGATGCAAAGGCCCAGTCCGGTCCCCCGCGTCTCCATATCGCGTCGCCGCGACCGATCGCCCCGGTAGAAACGATCAAAAATCTGCGGCAGTTCCTCTGCCGAAATGCCAAAGCCGGAATCGCTCACTTTAAGCACCGCGAGACGATGTTCTTCATCGCGCTCCAGCGAAACCGTCACTTTGCCACCTTCAGATGTGAACTTGAGGGCATTGTCGAGCAAGTTGTTGAGCAGTTGCCGCAAGTGATGACGGTTCCCTTCGACCAGTACCGGAGGCAAGGGAGGGACGACGAGTTCCACTTGTTTGAAATCGGCGACGCCACGAAACATGTCGACACAGCGTTCGACGATCGTATGAAAATCGACGAATTGTCCCATGATCTTCAAGCGATCGGCTTCCGTCTCCGCCAAGAGTAGCAATTGATTGACGAGCGTTTCCAGCGACTGGCATTCGTCGATCAAGTTCGCCAGCAGTTCGCGATAGGCCTCGGAACTGCGATCCTCGTTGAGGCAAACTTCGATCGAGCTACGAATCGCGGCCAGCGGTGTACGCAGTTCGTGCGCCGCGTTGGCGAGCGAGTCGCGATGTTCTTGTAAATGGTCGCCGATGCGATCCAGCAAGCGATTGAACGTCAGCGAGAGTTTATCCAGCTCGTCGCCCGTCTTGCGAATCGCCAGACGTTCGTCGAGTTGCGATGGCCGTAAGCGGGCCATGGTGTGAATGATATCGGCTAAAGGACGCGTCGCCCGGCCCGCCAGCCAGTAGCCACCCAGCGGTGCCACCACCACCATCACCAATACAATCAATAACGAAAGATGATCGATCCGCTGCATATCACGGGCGAGAAAATCGAGCGAAGCACCGACGCGCACGATGATTTTCCGACGATCGACAGTTTGTAGCGCGCTCTGCAAGATGCGGTGATTGCCGATACTGATGGGCTGATCGTCGCGCAACGCCGACAGGGCCGGACGATTGGCGGGGGTATTTTCGCTGGCCCAGATTTCATCGCCACTAGTGTTAAGTATGCGAATGAACCAACCATCCTGGCGATGTCCACGCGCTTTGCGATTGAGTTCCTCATAGCGCTCGGAAATCTGCACAAGCGGGACTTCCTTGATCGCCAATTTGATCTCTTCGGTATCTTGTCGCAGGATCTGATCCATTTCGAAAAGCAGCGAATATCGCAAGCCTTCGCGGACTGCCACGAGAATCGCAAGCGACGTGAGCAACACGACCACGGCGTTCCAAACCATCAAGCGAAAACGCAGCGTGCGCGTCGACTGGCGAAAGCTAATTCGCTCGAAGAACATATCCCCGTCCTCGTACCGTGTGGATCAATGGTTGATCGAAGTCACGGTCGATTTTACTGCGCAAGCGATTGATATGCACCTCGATGACGTTGGTGACCCCTTCCCAGTCGGCTTCCCACAAGTGCTCGCAGAGCATCTTGCGCGTGACCACTTGCCCGTTGAATCGCATCAGGAATTCCAGCAGGCTGAATTCGGTGGGGGTGAGATTGATCTCCGTATTGTTGCGCGTGACGCGACGGGTGGTAAGATCGAGCTTCAGCGCGCCGACGCCCAGCGCCGAGGCAGGGCGAGAGGTTGCCCTTCGTCGCACCGCTTCCAGTCGCGCGGTGAGTTCGGGAAAGGCAAATGGCTTGATGAGGTAATCATCCGCGCCGTTATTGAGCCCCGCCACGCGATCGTCGATGCTTCCTAGCGCCGTCAGAACTAGCACCGGCGTGTGAATGCCATGCTCGCGCATCTCCTTGAGCACTTCCATGCCGTGCAAATCAGGCAAGAGCATATCGAGCACGACTGCGTCGAATTGCTGACTCACGGCCAACTCACGCCCCTTCTGCCCGCTCCGCACCCAGGTACAGTCGTAGCCAGCTTCCGTCAAACCTTGCTGCAAAGCTTTGCCCAAGATGGCATCATCTTCGACCACCAGCAGGCTCATGGGGCGTGCCTCAGCACTCATAACTTCGATCTCGGGAGGACAGGCGGGAAGCATGGATTATACCGCGAATGCTGAGAGGAATGAACGCAAACGGCTGAAATCGCCAACGCTGTGCGCGGTGAGGGCGAAGCCTTATGGTGATTCTATCGATCTTGACTCTCCCCAGACCAGTGCGAGGCGGGCCAGCTAACGGATTCGTAAGCTGTGACCCCATAAGAGGTTGCCTCCCTCGACTTCCTTAACGATTCGTAACGGTTGCGGCTGTTGCGAGAGCTCGAATTCAGACGTACAAGATGCTTATGGGTTGATGATTCGATTTGCGGCAGTGCCCTCGCCGAGGTTCGCGACCGCGTACAATCGATTCATCCGCGCAGGGGCGACACACCTCGTGTCTAGCAAATCCATCCCACCTTACACGTTCGTTGAAGAGCAACGGACGACACAGCCAACTCGCATCCTCTCGGCATCCTCTCGCCACCGGATCGGGTCGAACGTTCCTTTACCGCGGCAGGGACCGATGGAGTTTGACGATGCGATCCACTAGCGCGCTTTTGAAGCGGTTGGTGGTGCTTGTCCTACTCCGCGGCGAAAAATGGCAACAGCGGGATTGCGCCGCGCTCAAGAATCAAGCAGGGCGGTAGCTGGCGTTTTAGCCTTTGGGCAGGTTGAATGCCGCCAGCTACTTGCCCGACTGATCTGCAATCGCCACGTAACCATTTCCCCAGCGCGTGGTGCGAGCCGTCATGTCTTTCAGCGTCATTGCAAGGGTGAAGAGTGTGTGTTGATTTTTCTATAGTACTAGGGGCGGCTTAGCTCGGTGAACCATCGGATTGCGCTAC
>JBGSHH010000026.1:0-4503 GCA_041752355.1 Pirellulaceae bacterium
CGGTCCGTGGATGGCCCAACCGGTCTTGAGGTCACCATCGATCGTATGGGGCGCGGTGAAGTTTTGTTGCTCAAAGTCGGCAGATGCTTGGGCGATCTTGACGGCGGTGGGCTTCGCGTTCTTGCCAGGGCGGGTCGTAACCGCAACTTCACTCAACACGAAATTTCCATGCGGCGTGCGACCGGGGCCAGTGCCGGAAAGCGACGCATCGGTGAGCGCTTCGATCTTCAACCCCGCGATATTGCGCGCGGACGCATTGGTAATTTCCACCGTCAGCGTATCGACCGCCGGATTTTCGCCTGAGAGCAACACGGCGCCGTCAGCGCCTATCGCGATTGTCGCTTTGCCTGAGGACGTGACTTTGCTCGGCGTCACCGCTTGCCAATTAAGCTTGGGGTCCGCGCCAAACTTGTTCGGCAGGTCGGCTTTTAAGTCGGCGATGCGCTGCTCGATTTGCTGGCGCCGCGCGGTGACTTCCGGTTGCGGTACGGCGATTTCTGGTTCGTCGGCGTTGTTCAGAAATGCCAACATCGCGTAGTACTCGCGATGGGGAATCGGATCGTACTTGTGTGTGTGGCATTGGGCACAACCAAGCGTCAGTCCCAGCCAGGTGGTGGCGGTGGTGTTGGTGCGATCGACCACGGCGTAGTAGCGGAACTCCAGCGGATCGATGCCACCTTCCTCGTTAATCATCGTGTTGCGGTGAAAGCCCGTGGCGATCTTTTGATCGGTCGTCGCATTGGGCAACATATCGCCAGCGATTTGCTCCAACGTGAACTGATCGAAAGGCATGCCGCGATTGAGCGCGTCGATCACCCAGTTGCGATAGGGCCAGATCGAGCGAACGCGATCTTTCTCATAGCCGTTGGTGTCGGCATAGCGGGCGAGATCCAACCAGCGCCGTGCCCAACGCTCGCCATAGGCAGGCGAAGCGAGTAATCGATCGACAAGGCGTTCATAAGCGTTCGGGGAGGTGTCCTTCACGAATGCGTCGGCTTCGGCGGGGGTCGGTGGCAGGCCGATCAAATCGAGATAGACGCGACGGACGAGCGTGTAGCGATCGGCCTCGGGAGCAGGCGTGAGCTGTTCTTGTTCCAAGCGCGCGAGGATGAACGTATCAATGGCGTTGCGTGGCCACGTGGTTTGCTTCACCGCCGGTAGCGCGGGGCGCTGGGGTGCAATGAACGACCAGTGTGGCTTGTACTCTGCCCCTTCGGCGATCCACTGTTCGAGGATCTTTTTCTGAGCGTCGGTAAGTTTGAGTTTGCTGTCTGGCGGCGGCATCAGCGTATCGGCATCGGTCGACGTGATCCGCCGGATCAGTTCGCTCGCCTTGGGTTCACCGGGCACTATCGCGCGCTCGCCGGAGTCGGCGGGAGCCAAGGCATCCTCCCGGAGGTCCAGTCGCAGGTCGCCTTGTCGCGCCAGATCGTCGGGTCCGTGGCACTTAAAGCAACTACCCGCAAGAATCGGTCGCACATCGCGGCGGAAATCGACCGGTTCGGCGGCAGTGACAAAGTTGTCGCCCAGAATCGCCACGATGGGCGATAGCAGCACGGCGATCGCAACCAAGGGCCCCAATGGACGACGAAAACAACGGCATAAGCTGGGATGCGGCATGGTCTTGCTAATTGATCGCGGCACGAATCTGTGTATGTTGATAGGTGTGGACAAGGGCGGATAATTCATTGTCACTGCCAGCAGCCTAAAGTGCAATCGCGGGGCATCGCGGATCGATGCGGTGCGAGGAGGATTTTCATCGTGGGTCGATTTGTTGCAGCCGTTATTCTCGCCAGTTGGCTCGGCACCGGCATCGCCTGGGGGGCCCCACCACCGGTCGATTTCAACCGCGAGGTTAAACCGATATTGGCCAGCAAGTGTTTCGCCTGTCACGGCCCCGATTCCGCGGCGCGCAAGGCGGAACTGCGACTCGACACTTTCGAGGGAGCGATCGCCAAGACCGAAAGTGGCGGCCTGGCGATTGTCCCCAACCATCCCGAAAAGGGAGACTTGCTCGACCGCGTCACCAACACCGATGCCGATTTGCGCATGCCGCCGAAGGAGACTGGCAAGCAGGTCACCGCCGCCGAAGTCGCAATTCTCAAACGCTGGATCGCCGAAGGTGCTGAGTACAAGCCGCATTGGTCGTTTGTAGCGCCGCAGGCCCGCGCGCTGCCGACGGTAAAGCAAGCCGATTGGCCCCGCAACGTGATCGATCACTTCGTCTTGGCGAAGTTGGAGCAAGAGGGACTCAAGCCCAGTCCCGCTGCCGACAAGTATGCGATTGTCCGCCGCGTCTATCTCGATTTGATCGGCCTGCCACCAACGATCGCCGAGGCGGATGCGTTTGTGAACGACACTTCGCCCGACGCCTATGAAAAGCTAGTCGATCGCTTGCTCGATTCCTCCGCCTATGGCGAGCGGTGGGCGCATGTTTGGTTGGACCTGGCGCGCTATGCCGACTCGGCTGGCTATGCGCAAGATCCGCCGCGCACCATCTGGCGCTATCGCGACTGGGTGATTCAAGCCATCAACCGCAACCAACCTTTCGATCAATTCACGGTTGAGCAAATCGCTGGCGATATGTTGGAGAATCCCACCGAGGAGCAACTCGTCGCCACCGCCTTTCATCGCAACACGATGACCAATAGCGAAGGTGGCACCGACGACGAGGAATTTCGTAACGCGGCGATTGTCGATCGGGTGAATACCACGATGAGTGTTTGGATGGGAATGACGATGGCCTGCGCGCAGTGCCACACGCATAAGTACGATCCGATCACACAAGCCGAGTACTTCCAAACCTTCGCACTCCTGAATCAAACGCAAGATGCTGACCGCGGCGATGAATCGCCGCTGGTCAGCGCGCTGCTGGCGGCCGATATCGCGAAGAAAGAAGAACTGCAGCAAAAGCTGGCGGGCGTGGAAAAACAATTGGTCGAAAAGACGACCGCCGACTCCAAGCCCCCGGAGCGCAAAGGCGCGCTTAAGACACGGTTCGTGCGTGTGGAAATGCCTGGGCAGAACGTCTACTTGCACCTGGCGGAAGTGCAGGCGATGGTCGATGGCAAGAATGTGGCGACCGGTGGCAAGGCCTCGCAAATCAGCACCGGTTACGATGGCCCGCCTGAATACGCCATCGATGGCAACACCGACGGCATCTATACCTCCAAGAGCACCAGCCATACCGGCGAAGGAAACGATCCGTGGTGGGAGGTCGACCTCGGTTCGGAGCAAGAGGTCAGTGAGATCGTGTTGTGGAATCGGATCGATGGCAACACGGCGGGGCGATTGCGAAATTTCCGCGTGATCGCCTTGGATAAAGATCGGCAACCCCATTGGCTGGTGACCGTTGATCCGGCACCCAATCCCAGCGCGAAGTGGTCGCTACCTAAGACCCATGAGAAGTTGTCCGACGCCAACAAAGCGGAATTGGCAACTTACTTCAGCAAGAACAGCGGCACGCCGGAAGTCCTCGCACTGCGCAAGCAAGTTGAGGGCCTGAAGAAGCAGATCGCCAGTATCGCCGGGACGCCGACACCGATCATGCGCGAGTTGCCGCCCAATCAGCGTCGCAAGACGCAGATTCAACATCGCGGCAATTTCATGGACAAAGGGGACGAGGTCCAGCCTGGTGTGCCGGCTCTCTTTCCGCCGCTGGCTAGCGATCGTCCCGCCGATCGATTGGCGTTCGCGCGGTGGTTGGTCGATGCCCAGAATCCGCTCACCGCCCGCGTAACGGTGAATCGTTATTGGGAGCAAATCTTTGGCATTGGCATCGTGGAGACCAGCGAGGATTTCGGCGTGCAAGGGGAACCCCCATCGCATCCGGAGTTGCTCGATACGTTGGCGGTCGATTTCGTGAAGAGTGGCTGGGATGTGAAGCGGCTCTTGAAGCAAATCGTCATGTCCAATACCTATCGGCAAAGTTCGCGAGTTTCCGCTGAAGTACAACAACGCGATCCCTACAATCGCCTGCTGGCGCATGGCCCGCGCAATCGCTTGTCGGCGGAACTGGTGCGCGATCAGGCCTTGGCGGCCAGTGGCTTGTTGTCGCGCACGCTGGGCGGTCCTTCCGTGCAGCCACCGCGTCCCAAGCTCGGTCTGGCCAGCGCCTTTGGTGGTTCGACCGATTGGGAAACCAGCCCTGGCGAGGATAAGTATCGGCGTGGTCTCTACACTTCGTGGCGACGGACCACACCGTATCCCTCGATGACGACCTTCGACGCCACCAGTCGCGAAGTCTGCACCATTCGCCGCATCCCAACCAACACGCCGCTGCAAGCACTGGTGACGCTCAACGATCCTGTGTATGTCGAAGCCGCTCAGGCGCTCGCGCGACGGATGGTGGCCGAAGGAGGTGCGACCAGCGCCGACAAAGTAAAGCACGGCTTCCGCTTGTGCGTCACTCGCCTCCCCAGCGACGTGGAAATCGCGCGACTCGTGAAGCTCTATGAGACCTCGCTCGCCAAATTCCAAGCCTCGCCGGAAGCCGCCAAGCAA
>JBGSHH010000027.1:0-3159 GCA_041752355.1 Pirellulaceae bacterium
TGAGTCCCTTTAAGGCGTGATACCAAATTACGTAGCCCAGCCCCGACGTGAGCGCGCCGGAAGTAATCGCCAACAGCGCGCCGCGCAGGTCCATTTGGAGATATGGAAATGACACCAGCGCGGCGAGTACAGCCATCGGCACTGTGAAGGCGAAATTGCCGGCGGTGGTCGCGATCGGATTGCCTGCCCCGCGACCACGCAGCGAATACACGCCCCACGCCACACCGGCAGTGAGCATCAAGCCGCTGCCGACAAGTGGCGGCGAAGTTTGCAGACCCGGTGCCACCAGCCAAATGAGTCCCGCGATCGCCAGCAGAAAACCGACCATCTCGCGCACATGCATGCGCTCGCCACGCAACATCCCCCACGCCAGCATCGTCGCTTGCACCGCGCCGAACAATAGCAGCGCGCCGAGGCCCGCCGTGAGGCTGATGTACGCGAAGCTAAAGGCAATTGCATAGGTAAACAACGCGAGCGCCGATAGCCAGTTGCCGGCAAAGCCGAGCGAACGATCGTTGCGCCGTGCGACGAGGAGTACTATCGCCAACATAATCGCCCCAGAGATCAAGCGCAGCGCCGTGAAGCTTACCGCGTCGATGCCAGTCGCCGCTTCCGCTTGGCTCGAATGAGGGCGCAACGCCAGGCGACAGAGGAGCGAGTTGGCCGCGAACGCGGTTAGTGCCGCAGTCGTGGCGAAGGCGGTGCGTAAAGGAGTGACGTCCGGCATGCCCAAGGTTATCGGCGTTGGCTGGGGTGCCGTCTAGTGGCAAAGTAGAGAGTAGGGAGTGGAGGAGTCAGGTGAAAGTACTCCTTACTCCTCCACTCCCTACTCCCCACCTTTCCCGCTCCGTGTGCTAAACTTGAACCAAACGCACCCCACCTGGAGCCACCTATGTTCACCTTCAATCGCCGTCAAGTTCTACAACTCTCCGCTGGTGCCGCCGCGCTTGCCGCGTTGCCGCGCACGACGCAGGCCGCCGAAGAACCCAAAGGGGAGAACATCGCGTTTGGTCTGGTGACGTATCAATGGGGCAAGGACTGGGATCTGCCGACGTTGATCGCCAATTTGCAAAAGACGAAGGTGCCAGGTGTCGAACTGCGCACGACACATGCCCATGGCGTCGAGCCGAAGTTGAACGAAGCAGAGCGCGAGGAAGTCCGCAAGCGATTTGCAGATAGTGGTGTCACGCTGGTGGGCATCGGCAGCGACGAACGTTTCGATAATCCCGATCCCGCCAAAGTGAAGAAGGCGATTGAAGCGTCGAAGGAGTTCATCCGTTTGTCGCATGACATTGGCGGCTCGGGCGTGAAAGTGAAGCCGGATCGGTTCTATCCCGATGTGCCGCGCGAGAAGACCATCGAGCAAATCGGCAAAGCGCTCAATGAACTCGGCGAATATGCCGCCGGGTTTGGGCAGCAAGTCCGCTTGGAAGTGCATGGCCAATGCGCCGAGTTGCCGACGATCGCCGCGATCATGAAAGTCGCCACCGATGAGAACGTGTATGTCTGCTGGAATAGCAACGTGCAAGACCTGCAAGGCGAAGGCTTGGACGCGAACTTTAAACTGGTCCGCGATCGCTTCGGCGCCACGGTGCATGTCCGCGAACTTAACGATAAGGTCTATCCATTCGAGAAGCTGATGAAGATGCTCGTCGATAGCGACTACGCCGGCTGGGTCCTCTTGGAAGCCAGCAGCTCGCCGGAAGATCGCATCGCCGCCTTGACCGAACAGAAGGCAATGTTCGATGCCATGATCGCCAAGGCACGGGGGTAGTTGTCACATAGTCGCTGTTCGCTCCGCGAACGTAGCGGCATTTTCTGTTCTTCAATCGCGGCTTGTACCTACGTAAAAGCGTTCTATTCGCGGAGCGAACCACGACTATCGCTTCGCGAAATCCTTCTCGAATCGTTCCACTAACTGCTTCACATCGGCAGGCACGATATACACCTTGCCGTGAATCGTCTTCGTCTCGCCAGGTTTCAAACCGCCGATGCGGAAGTCGCTGTGCATGCAGGTGATCACCCCTTGGAAGATCTCTTGATACGGCTCCCAGGCGACCGCCAGAATCGTCTTGTCGTCGGCCGAATAGCAGCCGCAGAGCCCGCTTGATGGCACCAGCTTGCTCAAGGGTCGCGGATTCACATCGTTGCGATCGACATTCTTGGGGCAATAGACTTGCCCCGGCACATAACGGGCCTTGTCGGCCCAAGGATCGGTCGGCAGACGGGTCAACTTGCCATCGACAAACAGAAAACACTTCTTCGCATATTCCGGCACCAGCGCGCGGGCGTCATCTTTGGGACAGCCTGTGAAGCGATCGACGCGCATGCAAGGCTGCGCCCAGTGCGCGGCAGATTCCTTGTCGGTCGGGTTACGCGCGACGAGTTGAAAATCAACGTTGTCCGCGCCGGAAGTGATCGTATGTTCGACAATCACCCCATCGGCCAGCGTATCGCGCAATTTGATGACGCGGCCGTCTTCACTTTGCGAGACCTTCTCCGCCGTATGTTTGATCACCGTTTCGCCCCACTCACGATCGGTCGAACCGGGGCGGCAGTACGCTTCTAGATAGAGAATCGAAACTTCCTCGCCGGGGAAATTACCGCTGATGGTGAGATAGTTCTTATCCCATGAAATCGCCAGCGGTTTGGGCTCGGCGGCCTGCAGCGCAGATGCCAGTAGGAGCAGTGAACAGAGCAGCGGGAGAGAGCGCATGAGATCCTCAAGGTTATGGTTCGTAGAGTAGCACGTCGTCGATCCAAAGTTCGGGTTCATCCGGCGAGTGGAACGTCAGATAGTTGATGTAAGCGGGCTTATCGCCTGGTGACTGGGGCTCGAACTTCCAGGTCATCTGGCCGCTGTGCCACTTGCCTGCCTCGCCCACGGGAAGCGGATCTCGTACATAGGTCACGCTGTCCTTCATTGAATCGCTCAGTAGCACAGGCAGTGCCTTCAGTTTGCCGTTGTGTTTGTAGTTGAATTCCAAAGTGAGGGGAGCTGCGACGGGGCGCGAGCCCCGCAAGAATAGCGCCAGCTTCGGACCTTCCTCCTTGTGTTTCACCACAGGCTTGGCGCACTTCCACGTCAGTGGCGCATCATGCGGCACGATCTCGAAATCGCCTGGCCATTCGACCCCTTGCTTGCCGGTATCGAACCAG
>JBGSHH010000028.1:0-11389 GCA_041752355.1 Pirellulaceae bacterium
ACTTCGGAATTCAAGAGCCGGGTCTTCGTTTGGCCATGGAACTTGGGCTCGGGAACCTTGACGGAGACGATTGTCGTCAAGCCTTCGCGAAAATCTTCGCCGGAAGGAGTGACGTCTTTGAACATGTTTTCCTTCTTGCCATACGCGTTGAGCGTGCGCGTGAGGGCCGTACGAAAACCGGAGACGTGCGTGCCGCCATCAGGCGTATTGACGTTGTTCACGTAGGAGTTGAGGTTCTCGGTGTACTCCGAAGAATATTGCAAGGCGACTTCATACATGACGTCTTCCGCTTCGCCGCGAATGAAGATGACGTCGTTATGAATCACTTCGCTGGCCCGATTGAGATACTCGACGAATTCGACGATACCGCGCTCGTAGTGAAACTCCTCACTCTCGCCATTGCGTTGATCCGTGAATTTGATGCGCACGCCATTGTTCAAGAAGGCCAGCTCGCGCAGGCGCTTGTGCAGAATGTCGTAGTGAAACTTGGTATGCGTGAAGATCGTGGAGTCCGGCTTGAACGTCACCCGTGTGCCACGCTTGGTGGTGGCCCCAATGCGACGCACAGGCGCTTGCGCGACGCCCCGCTCGTATTCTTGTTGATAAAGATGTCCACCACGGCAAACTTGCACTTCGCACCATTGCGAAAGGAAGTTCACCGCCTTGAGACCGATACCATGCAAGCCGCCGGAGGTTTTATAGCTGCTTTTGTCGAACTTGCCGCCTGCTTTGAGATTGGTGAGGGCGACTTCCATTGCGGAAATTTCGCGGCCCAAGCGTGCCGATTCGTCTTCGTGCTTATCGACGGGAATGCCGCGGCCATCGTCTTCGACCGTGACCGAGCCATCGTTGTTAATCGTGACGGCGACGTTTCTAGCGTGGCCTGCCATCACTTCGTCGATGGCATTGTCGACCAGTTCGTACACCAGATGATGCAACGCCTGATCGGTATGCACGTCGCCGACATACATGCCAGGGCGTAGGCGAACGTGTTCAACGTCGGTGAGATGTTGAATCGATTCCGCGCCGTAGTCGCCGCCGGTGGCTTGAATTTCGGCTTGCTGGGCACGATTTGGGTCGACAGGTTGGTCTTTTTCTTCGGCCATGGAATCCGTTTCGCGATGCTAATTAGAGGATGGTATCGTTTCGTCCGTGAATGAACGACGTACTAAGCGAGCGTTGTTTCGAGTTTTTGGAACAAGCGTTCCGCGTGAGGCGATGCTTGACGTACTTTGCGGGGATCGATCAGACCGAGGATCCGAAATGAGTGTCTACCTTTGGAGTATTCACCCTTCGTTTTGGTTTCTCGCGTGGCGCTTTTGAGCGCTTGTTCCACTTGCGATTTTGAAATTGTTTCGATGTTTTTCGTTACCGGGAGTTTGTTGTCCTTGAATCCTTGCCCGTAGAAGAGTTTGAGGGCCGCTACGTCGGCTAGAAACCAACTTTCCATGACTTGCACCATCAAATGAATCTGATCGTCGTCGGAATGCACAGGCTTGGTCCATCGGTCACCTTGACGCGTATTGAGATGTTCCCAGGGTTGCGTTAACACTGGTTCTTCACTATCGACGAGCAGCAGCGGTAACTCATTGGGGGTTGCTAGTTTTACCGCATGACAAAACTTGTCATAAGCGCGTTGTCGTCCTCCACAAGGAATAACCGTTGGCAATTGGCCTCTCAAATCCGCTTTCTCAAAAAGCGCTTGAAATGCCTGTCGACAATCGGCGCGTAGTGCCCTGTTCTCGTTACCAGCACCCTCCACGTAGATGGCTACTTTCACCAGCGGTTCCCTCCGATTTGGCCGCTGGTCCAGAGGTTGCCCAGGGAATATTTTTCCAGCCAGCCCTCGAGATCAGCTTTCACTAATCGCTTCATCGTGGTGCAGCCAGCATGCTTTTCGCAAACAACGACATCTTCCGGCGTTTCCGAAAAGGCATCGACCAGTACGTCCGAGTGCGTCGTGACGATGAGTTGCGTGCGGGTTGACGCCTCACGCAACAGGTCCGCGAGCGTGGACATCATATCGGGATGCAAACCGAGTTCAGGCTCTTCAATGCAGATGAGCGGTGGAGGATTTGGATGACAGAGAATGGCAAGCAAACAGAGGAAGCGCAAGGTTCCATCGGACAATCGCACGGCGGGAATGTTGTAAGTCCGTTCTTGCAAGAACACTTGAACCGTTCCACCTTCGACATCAACGCCGATATCCCTAACATCGGGATTTAGAATAGCCAGGTATTTCAGCAACTGATCTTTAACGGTGCTGTTTCCCCTCAGCTTGTTGATCACCAAACCAAAGTTTCTTAGATCCTCATTGAGGAATACATTGCGTTCATCCGCACGCTGCGGCGCTCGAAGTACGGACTCTCTGCCCAAAAACCAATCTCGAAAAACTTGAATCCCAAGATAATTCTTGGAAAGAATAGTGCGTCGCGTCGATCTAAACGGGACGTCGCGAATTCCCAGTATGGATTGATCAACTTCCGCATCTGGAAGGCCAAATTCCTTCCACGTGCCATTGTCGAAATATCGCGCACTACCTAAATCAGATGAGTAAACTTCGGCAGAGGCTCCAACATTATCGCCCGTTCCGATGTATTCACTGATCGCCAAGCGGTTGTTTGAAGTCTTGGTAAACGTGATGTCGTGAATAATCGGTGTTGCGTCAATCATTGGATCGATGACAGTCGCACCTAAGGTCGCCTCAACCCCAGGACTTCCTTTCCAGATCCATTCAGTCAGTCCTCCACCGCGGCGGATTGGCTCGGTAATATCGTGCGGCGCCGCCTGCAACAATCCAATCGCCTCGATCAAATTCGACTTCCCCGAACCATTGGCACCAATCAAGACATTCAGCGGACGCAGTTCCAACGGCGGCGTATCAGGGCCAAAGGATAATAGGTTCTGCAGGCGAATTTCGCGGATCAACATGGCAACTGCTCTCGATGCTTACTCAAGCACACCGACTTTGAATTTCAAATCTTTGATCTGATGCTGCGGGGAACTGGTTTGGAGCTTGGCGAGGAGCTTCTTCTTCATGAAAGTAAGCTCTTGCAGCACGGCGGAGTTGCGCACGAGGACTTCGAGGTTGCCACGCTTGACCAGCCCAGCGCGACTATCGCCACCCAGCTTGGGGCCGGCCGCGGCTTGCCAGGCGTCTTGCAAATCGCTGGTTTCAATAACGCGGGCATAACCTCGTTTGGACAGCAAGTTAGACAAAACATCGGCCATTTTTTGCGGTGGTCGAATCCGCGGACGACGATGATCGATCGTCCGTTCAATGGCTTGCAATTCGTCATCCATGGTTACTTGTCATCCGTGGGGTTTAGCATTGATCAATCGCGCGACAGCGGCATGACCACGTAGCCATAGCCATCGGGAGTCGAGAGCAACGTCGGCCCATCGCCATCGCCAAACTCAAACGTGAATTGCTTCTCGGGGTCCAGGACTTTGCAAAAATCAGCAACGAACCGATTGTCGAGCGTCACGACGGTTTGCGCCCCGTCATAAGGCACCGGCAGTTCGACGCGCGCTTGACCAACTTCGGCCGTCGAAGCGGCGAAGACCAACGTTCCATCGCCAAAGGTGAAATCGATGCCGCGACTTTCATCGCTGGTGACAATTGCCGCCTGCCGCAGCGCCGAGAAGAACGGGCCGACGTTGAAATCAACCTTGGCGGCATCGACACGTTGCGGCAACACATCGCGCCACCGCGGGAAGCGGCCTTCCACCAAGCGCGAGTAAATTGTCGCACGCGGCGTGCGGACGAGAATGTCGTTGGCCCGAGCGCAGATCTGCACTTCGGCGTCCCCATCGGTGAGAATCCGTTCAATCAATTGCATCGAACGCGTCGGCACGATCGTCGTCGTGTCGCCACTGAGATGCTTGCCAACACTCTTGGCGGCACCTTCCATCTTCGCCAGGCGACGCCCGTCGGTGCCGACGGCGATGATCTTATCTTCGTGAAATTCCAATAGCACGCCACCCAGCGCGTAGCGGCTGCTTTCGGTATCGGTAGCGAAGATGGTGCGGCGAATGAGCTCCTTCAACAAACGCGCTGGCAGTTCGTGATAGCGCTCTTCCTGAAAGCCAGCGACGGAGGGGAACTCGTCGGGGTTCTCAGCGTTGAGTTTGAATTCGCTACGATCCCCTTTGACCGTTGTGCCCCGTTCGGTCGTTTCGATGCGCAACTTGTCGTCGCTCGATTCCCGCAAGATCGAACCAAACCGACCGACCGGCAACACCACGCTGCCACCTTGCGCCACATCCAAGCCGGGAACTTGCAACCGAATGCCGACTTCCATATCGGTGGCCATCAAGATGCCGCCGGAATCGGTCACTTCGAGCTTGACGTTTTGCAAAATGGCCTTGGGGCTGCGGCTGGGAGCCACGGTGGCGGCGGCTTGAAACGCAGGCAAAAGCTGTTCACGATCGCACGTGATTTTCATCGGACGGTTCTCTTCCTAATAGATGTTTTCTTGATAACAGTAACAGCAGAGCGGGACCTCAAACTGTCAATTCAGGTTTTGCTGCGTCTTGAAGTCGTTATGGAATAGGTACTTGCGCGATTTGCTTCGTGGTGGAAAAGGCGTCGGTTGCGTGTTTGTGGGCTGTCGGCGTGGATTCGTGACTGTTGGTTCGCGATGGGCTGCGTTGGTTTCTGTTGGTGAACTTCAAAATTCATGACATAGGGCGACAATGATCGAACAGGTTTTCCACCGGTGGCCTTCGCCGGCTATTGACCGGTCAGTTGTTGCATGATGGTCTGCAAAGAGAGTCGTAATTGCGCGTCGGTCTCCAAACGCTCGGCTGTCTTTTGGTAAGCGTGCAGGATGGTCGTATGATCGCGACCGCCGAATTGCTGGCCGATGTCGTGATAACTGAGTTTCGTGATTTGTCGCAGCAAATGGACCGCTACCCCACGGGCGATACTGATGGATTGCTTGCGCGAGGTTCCTTTTAGATCGCTGACTTTAATGGCAAAGGCTTTGGCGACCGTGGCGATAATAGCGCGGGGCGTGATTTCGTTGGCGGCCGCTTGCTCCGCGAGGACTTCTTGCACAAGCTGCGTATCGAGCGGACGACGTTCGACCTCGGCCGAGTGAAGCAACCGCGTAAGCGTGGCAAAGATGCAGGGCGCGGTGCCACTGACTTGTTCTGCGAGCGAGCGCAGGCATTCGCTCGACACCTGGCGTTGACGGATGGCGAAGAAGCGCTGAATCAATTCGCGTCGCGCGTCGACGCCGGGGAGCGCCAGCGGCACGACCAATCCGCCTGCCAAACGGCTGCATAAGTCCGGCGTAAAATCGAGCATATCCACCGGCGATTGCCGACAGGTGAAAACTACGCGAGCATCGCGCGACGAGAGGGTGTCGAGCAATCGCCGCAACTCTTGTTGCGCCCCCTGTTTGTCGGCCAGATGCTGCAAATCGTCGATCACCAACAGCGTCGCCGTGCGAAACTTGCCGCGAAAATCGCTCAATCCGCCAATCTCGACCGCGTGCGCATAGGCCCGCGCGAAGTCGGCAGCGGAGAGGGTCACGACTTTGGCGTCGGGATGTTGTTGTTGAAAACGCTGCGCCAAACCAAAAGCCAGCATCGTCTTGCCCGAGCCGGTGGGGCCGCACAGCAATAGCGGCTGAAACGTGTAGTCGGCCTTCTCCAGCGCCGGCAGCAACACGCGCACCAATTGGTTCTCTTCGCCAGCGATGAACTCGCGCACCGCCAGCGGCGAACTCAGCAAACTTGCTGGTCCTTTTCTGCCGCGCGGAGAAAGTTCGGCATCCTCACCGACCAGCCCTGCATCACGGCCGAATAGTTCGAGGGCGAACGTGCCACTAACCACAAAGACTCCGTCCCCAAGCGGGTTGACGAAAGACCGAAATCGACAAGCCCGGATTATAGCGGTTTTCAGCTGTCTACGCGAGGTGACAGGGGGCTTTTTCGCTGCTTTTGCCGTGAACGTAAGTTGTTGACAGTAGCGATGATACGTTCAGCCGCCTGCGTGATGTCGGCGGTGGTCGTGGTGGCCCCCAACGAGAACCGCAACGAACTCTCAATGCGTTCGCTCGCCAGGCCCATTGCCAGCAGCACCGGCGAGGGTTCGCTCGACCCGCTGGCACAGGCCGAACCGGTGGAACAACAGACTCCGGCGCGATCGAGCGCCAGCAGCAACTCTTGTCGAGGCAAGCCCAGGAACGCGACGTTGAGTGTGTTCGGAAGTCGCGGCGCGGATTGGCCGTTGACGATGATGTCGTCGAGCGCTGATAGAAGCAAGTCGCGCAGTTGGTCGCGGAGCCGCGTCAGGCGCGCGATGCGATCGTAATCTTGTTGCGCCAATTCCAGCGCGCGTAGAAAGCCAATCGCCAGCGTGACGCTTTCGGTGCCAGGGCGGAGAGCTTCCTGCTGAAAGCCGCCGAAGAGTTGCGGTTGGAGTTTCACGCCTGCGCGCAAGACCAGCGCGCCAATCCCCAGTGGTCCGTGAAACTTATGCGGTGCGATCGTCATGGCGTCAACGCCCAGCGCGCGAAAGGAAACATCGAGCTTCGTGATCGCTTGCGCGGCGTCGGTATGAAGCAGGATGTTGCCGCGCTGGCAAAGCTCGCGGACTTCGCTCAGCGGTTGAATCGCGCCGGTCTCATTATTGGCGAGCATCACGCTCACGAGCGCGGGGCGATCATCGCGCCCAAGCAGTTGCGCTTCGAGTTGATCGAGATCGATCAAACCATGTTGCTTCACGGGAATGCGCTCGACAACGATGCCTTGCGTTTGCAAATACTCGGCGGGGGCAAGCACGCTGGGATGCTCGATGGCCGAGACGACAAGGCGCGTGGGATTTTGTCCGATCAGGCCACGTATCGCCAGGTTGTTGGCTTCAGTCCCGCCGCTGGTGAAGAGGAATTGATCGGCGTCCATACCGCTGGTTTTGCCGCCTAAAAGAGCCAGAATTCGCTCGCGCGTCTCTTCTAAGACGCGGCGTGCGCGCTGGCCGAGTTGATGCTGACTGGCGGGATTGAGGTAGCCAGCGCGATTCGCCTCGTGCATGGCGTCGGCGACTTCCGGCAGGAGCGGCGTGGTGCTGTTGTGATCGAGATAGATCGGCGTCATGGGGGCGGTGCTTCCGCCTGCGGCACTTCTTTTTGCGACAGATCGAAGGCGGGTTGCCACTGGTCCTTCTTTTCCGGCGCGAGTTTCAGCGCTTCGCCGATGAGTTCCACTGCCGCCGCGTGCCGAGCGTTCTGCTGCTGATAGAGACCGAAGTCATAATACTTCTGCGCGACGAGCATCTTCAAATCGGACTGGAAGGCGGTGGGATCGCTAGCGGTTTCCGCGAGGTTGAACACGTCGGGCATGAAGGAATACAATTCTTGCTCAGCCAGTTTCTGAATCATCGGCCAGAGAATTTTCGCCAGTTCAGGATGCTTGTTATTCCAATCGCGCCAAGCCAAGGTGTAGGTGCGCGATCGCAGATCGAAGTAGTGACACAAGAACGCGGCGTCCCCTTCGATCAGCGATGCCCCGCGCGCGCCGTGGACTAGGTCCCAACGCGGTGTCGTGGGAGTCGAAACGACGATCAGCTTATTGGCGACGAGGTCCGACTCCACATCGCTGGTGGAGTCAAAACGCTGCATAGGCCAAATCTGAATGCCGACGATGGGCAACTCGTAGAAGTGAAACGAGCGCCGTTTGAAGTCGCTGGGGGAAAACTCCTCTCCACTGACGCGCCCAAACAGCAGCGTAATCACCGTCATCACCAGCAAGAAAATCACCACGCACCCCACCGCGAGCAGAATGTTGGCCAGACGGGAACGTTGGCCGGCGACGGGTCGAGATGGAACAGAGGGAGCGGTGGACATCGAGATTCCTAACTGTGCGGCGACGAGGTCGTTAACATTGTCCCCCCTGCGGCGCGTTTGGCAAGCGCGGAAAGGTGGCCAACACACCACTTGTGAACACTTAGTAACCAAATAAGCAGACGTCGTTACCGACAAGCTAGAATCAGCGTCGGCAGCCACCCGAAGGAGGTGGCGCCAGGGTGCAGAAAGAGACCCCAGCCTGACTGGCTACACCACGTTTTCAGACTACTTTCCCGAGGCCTTCAATGGTATGCTGCTCGCCTAGCTGGCAAGATGTCGGCGACCGTTGGGCAAGGATGCGCGATGACAAATCGAGCGATCATAGTGATCCGCTTTTTCGTGGTGACGGCCTTCTTGGTCGGCATGCCTATCCTTGCGCTCCCCCAAATCGCGGATTGGGTGACGGAACGCCTCTATGGGGCCAGCAACCACGCTTCCCAGCCTGTGGCTGCGCAAGTGACCGCCTCCCGTCCCGTACAAATGCAGCCACCGGTGCTGGTCGATCCACCCCTAGCGACAAAGCCGAATTCCCAATCGCTAGAGTCACCCCCATCCGCCCCGTTTCCCGAGTTTCCCGCGAGGAGTGGTGCGCAAGTACCGGATCGCGAACAACTCGCCAGTTATGAGGCCGAATTGCAGTCGCTCGGGGCGATCTTCTATCGGTTGGAGTATTTGGAAAGCGATCCGGCGGCGTTTCGCTTGACGGCTCAGTTCGAACGTCGCGGGCCCTTGCCGGAACGTTTTCAAACGTCGACCACGGCGGCCGATCCTGCCGCCGCCATGCGGGCGATGATCGAGCAAGTAAGAACACGCCGCTCCGTTGCGCGACCTTGATGTGGTCGTTCGCGAAGCGGATGAAACTGCATTTTTAAGAAGTTGAACCGGCAAGCTGCTTTTGAGGCATCTTCGGACGTATCGTTCGCGGAGCGAACAACGACTTGGCAGGCTTGACCCCCAGTTGCTCTCTCCCTACGCTTCGCGATACTGGTAGCAACCTGGGAGCGATTGCCGATGCGAAACCAAGTCCGCTGTCCGGCCCAGCAATTACGCAGCGTGGCGAGTCGCTATCGTGAGTTTTGTCGGGCCTGGCAACCGCTAGCTGGTGGCGCAGGTCGTTGGCGACTGGCTCAGAAGCCGGCGATCGATTCCGCACCCCTGATTTCGGAGGAGTCTCACGACGAAGACCGGCGTCTGGCCATGCAGCGACTGGAAGCCGTACTGCTCCTGGCGCGCGAACCCCTAAATAGCCGAAAACTAAGTCAACATGCTAACTTGGCGGACGCCACGGAAGCACGTACACTAATCCGCCAATTGAATGCACGTTACGATGAGCGAGGCCGGGCGTTTCGCATAGTCGATGTGGCAGGTGGATACCAATTACTGACGCGACCGCAGCTAGCATCCTGGTTGCGTCGTTTGGAACACACCCCATCCGAAGTGCGACTTTCCGCACCTGCCCTCGAAACGTTGGCGGTGATTGCGTATCGTCAACCGGTGGGACGTGCCGATATTGAAGCGATCCGGGGTGTCAACTGTGGGGAGATTGTCCGCCAGTTGATGGACCGAGATCTGGTGAGAATTGGCGGCCGCGGTGAAGAACTGGGTCGCCCCTATTTATACGCGACGACAAAACGATTTTTGCAAATCTTCGGTCTTTCCAGCCTGGACGATCTCCCGCGTGCCGATGTGGTACGTCAGGCGATCGTGCCGCAGGCGAAGTCCGATGTGGATTCACGAGTAGTTACGACACAGTCAATCGAAGTCAATGACAAGAGAAGCGAGGAGGATCACAACGTGAGCGTTACGACCATGGCGGCCCTAACTTGGGAAGAAGAATTGTACGGCACTCCGGCCGATGCGCTGCGCAGCGCTCCCGTGCTGACGGATGAGGATGACGATTTCGAAGACGACGATGTGGATGACGAAGACGATGACGACGATGATTTAGACGACGACCTCGATGACGATGAGGACGACGATCTGGACGAGGAAGACGACGAAGACCTCGAGGACGAGGAATGGGAAGAAGTCGATGACGAAGACGATCTCGAGGAGGAGGATGACCCCGACGACGACGAAGAGGACGATGACGACTGGGACGACGACGATCTCGATGATGACGAGGAAGAAGAAGACGACCTCGACGACGAAGTGTAAGCCGTCGTTCGTGCGATTCGGTCTTCTGCCCCGGAGGGGCTTCGTTCTGTAGCCAGGCGGCTTGCCGCCTGGACGAAGCCTCAATCGTGTAACCGAAATAATCGCTTGAGCGCGTCGAGCAATCCGTGCGGCGCTCCTTGGGCAGCTTCATCGCGCAATGATTCCAGCGGCGGATGCAAGAGCTTGTTCACCAAGCGATCGAACGCGCGGCGAATCTCCTCGCGCGAACGCTCGTCGACATGCGTCAGCTTGTTCATCAGGCGGGCCAGCTCGTCGATCTTGACTTCATCGGCGCGCTGTTTCAATCGCTTGATCGTCGGACCGGTCGCTCGATGATGCAGATCGGCCATGAAGCGCGCGGTTTCATCCTCGATGATCCTTTCCGCGGCGGGCCACTCTTTTTCGCGCTCACGACGATTGGCATCGCAAGCGCTGGTAAGGTCGTCGATCGAATAGAGATACACGCCGGGGAAGTCACCGACGGAAGCTTCAAAATCGCGCGGCACCGCGAGATCAAGCACCACCAATGGACGTTGATAGCGCTCGCGCTCGATCGCCTTGAACATGGCGGCGGTCATGATGGGCTCTTGGGCGCCGGTGGTGCTAACGACGAGATCCGCTTCGACGAGTAGCTTATGCAAGTTGCTCCAAGGCTGTGGCTGACCGCCCATGCGAATGGCCAGGTCTTGGGCGCGCTGGAGATTGCGATTGACGATGCGAATCTCTTGCGCGCCTTCATCCTTGAGATAGCGGAGCGTGTCTTCCGCCATCTCGCCGGCGCCGATGACGAGGATCACTTTGTCGCCAAACGTCTCAAAAATCTCGCCAGCGAAGACCACGGCGACACTGGGAATGCTGACCCGCTTTTGATGGATGGCCGTTTCGGTCGTCACGCGCTTGGCGACACGAATGGCCGCTTGAAAGGCAGCGTGCGTAAGCGGCCCGACGTTATTGCCCGCAGTCGCCAGATCGTAGGCTTGCTTGACTTGCGGCAAAATCTGCGCTTCGCCAACGACCATACTATCGAGACTCGCGGCGACGGTGAACAAATGGCGAATGGCGTCCTCGCCGGTATGCTCGAAGAGATTGTCGAACACTTCCGCCGTGTTGATGCCATGAAACTCCGCCAGAAAACTCACGACATCATGATGCGAAGGGCAGACATTGGCGTCTTCCGCCGCGACATAGAGTTCGACGCGGTTGCACGTCGAGAGCAAAACCGCTTCGGCATCAGGAAACTTGCTCCGCAACACGGCCAGCGCTTGCCGCTGTTGCTCGGGACTAAACGCCAGACGCTCGCGCACTGCCACGGTGGAATTGTGATGACTACAGCCTGTCATTTGGAGCTTCATCGCGGAGCTCCAGGCAGGGAAGAG
>JBGSHH010000029.1:0-3853 GCA_041752355.1 Pirellulaceae bacterium
TGTCGCGGCTGGAACTCGAGAAGTTGTCGCCTTCGCCTGAGGCGGATCGCGAGCGTTTGCTGCGGCGCGTCACGTTTGATTTGACAGGCTTGCCGCCGACCCTAGCCGAGATCGACGCTTTCCTGGCAGACAACAGTCCCCAGGCTTATGAAAAGGCGGTCGATCGCTTGCTGGCGTCGGAGCATTATGGCGAGAGGATGGCGGTGGCCTGGCTCGACGCCGCCCGCTATGGCGATACCAGTGTGTTTCATGCCGATGGGCCACGTGCCATGTGGCCGTGGCGCGACTGGGTGATTCGCGCGTTCAACGACAACAAGCCGTACGATCAGTTCACCATCGAACAACTCGCAGGCGACTTGCTCCCCAACGCCACGCTCGATCAAAAGATCGCCACCGGTTTCAATCGCAACAATGCCACGACCGACGAAGGTGGCGCCATCGCCGAGGAGTTCCGTGTTGAGTACGCCATCGATCGCGTGAAGACCACGTCGCTAGTATGGCTGGGGCTCTCGATGGAGTGCGCCCAATGCCACGATCACAAATACGATCCGATATCGCAGCGCGATTACTACCGCTTTTACGCCTATTTCAATCAGTCGTCCGATCCCGGCATGCAGACGCGCGGCGGCAATCAAGCCCCGCTCGTCAACGTGCTCGATCAAACGGCGCTCGCCAAGGCGGAAGCGTTGAAGCAGGACCTTGTGATGTTGGAAGCAAAACTCGCGCAACATGGCAAAGACGCAGTACCACAGTTCGCGACGTGGGCCAAGAATGCTGCCGCGAACATTAAAGACCGTCCGCTCCTCCCCGGTAATGTGCTCGCCCATTTGACGCTCGACGAACAAACTGGCAATGACGTTGCCTTTGTCGCTCAAGATGTCTCGGGAACAGCCAAAGTCAATGGCAACGCTACGTGGGGCGCTGGCAAGCATGCCGGTGGTTTTCAATGCGCTGGCGGTAATTTTATCGATGTGGGTGATGTTGGTAACTTCGAGCGGACCGATTCGTTCAGCTACGGTGCCTGGATCAAGCCTGTTGGTGGTGGCAATGGCGCGGCGATTGCAAGGATGGATGATGCGGGTGGGCATCGTGGCTACGACTTGTTCCTAACGGGCAACAAGGTGGCGGTGCATATCATCCACGCTTGGCCCGACAACGCCATCAAGATCAATACCGAGACAGCGCTGAAGCCTGACGTTTGGCAGCATGTCTTTGTGACGTACGATGGTTCGAGCAAGGCGGCTGGCATTAAGGTCTATTTCGATGGCCAACCTCAGAAATGGGCCATCGAACAAGATCGACTCAGCGAATCGATTCGCACGGACAAGCCACTTTATATTGGTCGCCGCAATCCGGGCGCGCCGTTCACAGGCGGCGTGGATGACGTGCGCTTCTACGGCCGCGCACTTACCGAGGCCGAAGTACTCGCGCTGGCCGACAACGATCCGATCAGCCCTCTGCTGGGGAAGGATTCCGCAACCTGGACGGAAGCCGAACGCGGAATCTTGTTGACGCACTACCTCAACAATCACGATGCCGAGTACCAGCGCATTGGCAAAGAAGTCGCCAAGTTTAAAGCGGACATTGCCGCGAGCGAGAAGCCAATCAGTACCGTCATGGTGATGCAGGATGTCGGCAGTCCGCGCCAGACGTTTATCCTTGACCGAGGCAATTATAATTCGCCCAAGCAAGATCAACCCGTCGAGCCAGGCATCCCGGCGGTGTTTCCGCCGCTCGCTGCCAACGCCCCCGCCAATCGCCTCGGCTTGGCGCAATGGATCGTACAGCCCAATCATCCGCTCACCGCCCGCGTCGCTGTCAATCGGATGTGGGAAATGTTGATGGGAACGGGGTTGGTGCGCTCCGTGGAAGATTTTGGTGCTCAAGGGGAGATGCCCAGTCACGAAGCGTTATTGGATTGGCTGGCGGTCGATTTTGTGGAGCAGGGTTGGGATGTGAAGCGGGCGCTCAAGCAGATCGTGATGTCCCATACCTATCGTCAGTCGTCCCGTGCCACGAAGGAGTTGATTGAGCGCGATCCAGACAATCGCCTGCTGGCGCGCGGCCCACGCTTTCGATTGCAAGGGGAGTTCATTCGCGACAACGCACTAGCGGCGAGTGGACTCTTCGTGCCAACCATCGGAGGCGAAAGCGTCAAACCTTATCAGCCGCCTGGTTTGTGGCAGGAAGTGAGCATCAGCAACGATCGTTTTGTGCAGGATCACGGCGACAAGCTCTATCGCCGCAGTCTTTATACCTATATCAAGCGTTCTGCGCCGCCGCCGACGTTGTTGATATTCGATGCGCCAACGCGGGAGAAGTGCGTGCTGCGTCGTTCGCGCACCAATACGCCGCTGCAAGCGCTTGTGACGATGAACGATCCGCAGTTTATCGAAGCCTCGCGGTCGCTGGCCGAGCGCGCCCTGAAACAAGGGGGCACCCTCGATGAGCAAATCACCTTCGCTTATCGATCGGCGACGGGATTGAAACCTTCTCCGCTGACACTCGCCACGCTCAAGCACTCGCACGCCAGCGAGTTGGCGGTGTTTCAAGCCGATCTGGAGCGTGCGAAGAAACTTTTGGCGATCGGTGAATCGAAACGGGATGATTCGCTCGATGTCGCCCAACACGCAGCCTTGAGCGTAATTTGCAGCATGATTTTTAATTTGGACGTGACACTGACCCGCAGTTAGTGAAACGTCGTGATCGCGCTGAGCGATCAACAGCTTTGCATCGCAAAACACATACTGGTGCCTGCCATGAATCCGATCCAAGAACGCCTCAATCATCTCAATCGCCGCGAACTGCTGGCTCATGCCTCGCGGCCCTTGGGCATGGCGGCGCTTGCTTCCTTGATGGGGACGCTACCTGGCACGAATGGCGTTGCGGCGGATTTGGCTCCCAAGTCGGCGCATACCCAAGGTGGTCTGCCGACCTTGCCGCACTTCGCCCCCAAGGCGAAACGCGTGATTTACCTGTTCATGGCGGGTGGGCCGTCGCATATCGATACGTTCGACTATCATCCCGAACTGCAAAAGGTGCATGGCACCGAATTGCCTCCAAGTATCCGTGGCGATCAGCGCATCACGGGCATGACCTCGGGGCAAAGCTCGTTCCCCGTCGTCGCTCCGATGTTCAAGTTCCAGAAGTACGGTCAACATGGCACCTGGGTCAGCGAGCTCTATCCGCACGTCTCTCGCATCGTCGATGATATTGCCATCGTCAAGAGTTTGCACAGCGAAGCGATCAATCACGATCCGGCCATCACGTTCATCAATACTGGTTCGCAACAGCCAGGCAAAGCGAGTATGGGTGCGTGGGTCAGCTATGGCCTCGGAAGTCCCAATCGCAACATGCCTGCCTATTTGGTGATGGTTTCGCATGGCCCTGGGCAACGGCAAGCACTCTACAATCGCCTGTGGGGAAGCGGCTTTTTGCCGACCAAGCACCAAGGCGTGAATCTTCGTGCAGGCAACGATCCGGTGCTCTACTTGAATGATCCCGCGGGTATCGACCGCGACATGCGCCGCCGAATGCTCGACAATATCGCCAAGCTGAACGAAGAAGAATTCAGCAACTTCGGCGATCCCGAAACGCAAACGCGAATCGCGCAATACGAAATGGCATTTCGCATGCAGGCGTCTGTGCCGGAGATCATGGATCTTTCCGGCGAGACCGCCGAAACGATGGAGTTGTATGGCCCCGATGCCAAGAAGCCGGGAAGTTTTGCCCGCAACTGCCTCATCGCACGCCGCTTGGCGGAGCAAGATGTGCCGTTCATTCAACTCTTTCACGAAGGTTGGGATCAGCATGGCAGCTTGCCCAAGAACATCCGTGGACAGTGTCAGGGGGT
>JBGSHH010000030.1:0-4788 GCA_041752355.1 Pirellulaceae bacterium
TGGCCGGTTAGAACTCGCCTGGCTACTAGATCTCCTGGCCCACACGACCGTTGACATCCTCGGACTCAGCAACCCCGCCTACTTCCCAACCCCAAGCCAACTACCGCCAGCCAGAAAACGATGAAAGTGGGAAGTACTGAATGTGGCTGCACTGACGCGGCTCACTTATGCCGCAGCGCCGGCGTTTGTCGCACGAGGAAGGGGCACCATTATCAACGTGGCCTCGATCGTCGGCATTTCTCCAGAAACACTTAATGGCGTCTATGGTGCGACCAAGGCCTACGTCCTGGCGCTAACCAATTCACTGCAACATGAACTGGCGGCCAAGGGACTCCGCATCCAGGCCGTGCTGCCGGGTGCGACGGCTACGGACTTCTGGAACAAGACGGGGCTTCCTTATAAGAACCTGCCTGCCTCGATTGTCATGTCAGCTGAAGACATGGTCGATGCAGCGCTAGTGGGGCTCGACCATGGCGAACATGTGACCATCCCCAGCCTGCACGATGGCGATGCCTGGGACCGACTCGAAGCCGCGCGCGTTGCGATCTCGCAGCAGTTTGGCAATACGGTACCGGCAGCCCGCTACCGCGCCGCTTAGATCATCTATACCTAATTCACAAATCCGCGCTGAATGCCTAAGGAAATCGGCATGAGGGTCGTGCAGGCTGCTTCGGTCCGACACGCCGAGGCTGCCACCGACACGGGATCGCGACATCTTCACGCGATAATCCGTGCTGCAAATGCGCTGCAATTCTGGCCCAGACGAGGCAGAGAAGGAGGCAAACATCTGCTGAAATGCGATGTTTTGAAGAGAAGATAGGGGTAACCAGCCCCTGGGACCAGTCGCCGCAGGTCGTTTGTATCAATAAACTTACGTCGATCAAAGTGGAGGATAGGGGACTTGAACCCCTAAAAGAAATCGACGCAAAACCAACTGATGCAATGGGTTGCGACTCTCGCGACGGGCCCGGCGCTGCAAATGCGCTGCACGATCTCGGCCCTGATTGTCTTCGGTTGGCGTTAACTGACCCCGCGTTGCGCAAAGTGATTGCGGCCTGGAACTCCCTCCCGCCGCACATTAGGCAGGCCATTCTTCTTCTCATCGGACCAGGTCAGGACTCGCCGGTCTAATCGGAGCCGCGCGACTTTTGAAGCGCGCGCCGGTCGATGTGACGCCGACGTGAGCGACGCAGTTTCGCCAAGGAGAAGCAGCGGTAAGTCAGTTCGTTGCCCTTCACAACCTGTCAATGCGCCTCCGGGTCTGGCGAGAAATGGGAGAGAAAATCTATACCGGAATCACATTAGGCTTTTCAGCCATACGGAATGCCCGTCTGGATCAAATCACACCCGCACTGAACAAGCAATGTCGTCGCGAGTCCTGGGACTTGAATGCCGACGTCGAATGTTGCGACCAAGATCTGAATCCAATTCGTCCATTAGGGCGCGCACGCCACGCGAAATCCAATATTGCGATCTCGATAATCGAGCATGTCATGAAAATTCCGCCGCGTGGAGTGCGCCCAGTTGCCGTCTGGAAAGGACCAACATCCGCCGCGCATCACCTTGGCCTGCCCATCCTCAGGACCGGTGGGATCCGTCCGAATCTCCGTCGGATAGGCTGCATGCCAATCCCAGCACCATTCGTAGGCATTGCCATGCATGTCGAAGAAGCCCCAGGGATTGGGAAACTTCGAGCCGACCGGTTGCGGTGTCTGCGCGGCATACACGCCAAACAGGTGCAGGTAGCGCACGTCATCACCGAAGGAGAAGCGATTGGTGGTCCCCGCTCGGCAACAATATTCCCATTCGGCTTCGGTCGGCAAGCGATAGCCATTGGCGCTAAAATCGCAGGTCCAGTTACGCCAGAAGCGATTGGTGTGCGGTACGAACCGTTTTTCGGCGTGGCGATAGCAGGGAGTGCGACCTTCGCGCACGCTCAACCAATTGCAAAACAACACCGCATCGCTCCAACTCACGCCAACGGCGGGCATCTGATCAGAACTTAAAACCACGGAATCAAATGCAAACGGCGCGTTGGGTTTATCAGCGGTGGGATAGTCAGGATCGTTGAGTAGCTGGCGAAACAGGTCAATGGTGACTTCGTGAGCGGACAGGAAAGCGGGACGCTTAATGAGAGTTGGAGAAAACTTGCGCTTGAGCTCATTGGCACCCACCGTGGGACCGCGGACCTGTCCCAGATCCAACTCGCCTGGCGGAATGCGCAGCATGAGCATGCCTTGTCCATTGACGAAGTAGTTTTGCTCCGCCTTTGGCTGGTTCTGAACGGCGAACTCCGGGAGCGGGAGTCGCCATTTCTGGAGGGCAAAGCGGGCCGCTGCGTGATTGTCGCCTTGCGACGCGGACTGGTAGTAGCGAGTGAACAGGACTAGCGCTTGCCGCTGCGCTTCGACGGTGCAGGTTGTCTTGTCGACTTGTGCGAGCAGCAAAATTAGCCCAGCCGTGGTTCCCTCACTGGCCGGCGCTGCTAGAGCTTTAAGAATGGCCTCAGGCTGAGGTTTGAGGATCTGGGCATCTTCCAGGAGTTGCGAGCGCAGCCACGGATCGGCATCCCGACGTACGCATTGTTCCAAAGCGCGGGACTCCCCCAGATTCAAAAGTGCCACTGCCAAGCGCACCTTCGTGCGGACATCCTGCGTTGCGTCAAACGCTTCTGCAAGACGTTCGGAAGCTTCGGCGGCTGAGAATCGCAACGCTTCCTGCACATTGACGCACTCTTGGTCGGGCGCTTCCTTGACTGCTGTGACCAAAGCTGCAAGGTTAGGCTCCCCCCGGGCGGCCAAGCCATACAGGCAGCGCAGTCTCGTTCGTTCGTCCGTGGTGTTTTCGTAACGATCGCGCAGCAAGATGAGGGCGGGTTGCGGAACCGCCAAGGGTTGATGCAGTAATTCGGGTACATTGGCAGCTGAGGCTTCCAGCAAGCGCTCCACCCAGCTTTCCGCCGCCCGCGTTTGCGCCTGGTCCCACGCTTGCCAAGCGAACCAAGTCCCCGCCAGCAACACCAGCGAAAATAGCCCCAGTCTAAGGGTCTGGTAGGTGGCACTTGCGCGTACGAATTGCCGCTGCGGACCCGTCCAGCGGCGCCACGTGGTCCAACAGAGGATCTGACCTAAAGTCCACAAACTAGCGAGCGAGCGAACATCGCGCTTCCGTCCCCAGACACGGCACTTGTCCTGCAGGAGTTGCAACGCCCGGCCCGCCAGTGTGGCCGTTTGACGCCGAGCAAGCCAGCGGCGCACAGGCGTCGTAAGCGAGGTTTGGGTCAACCGATAGTGCGGCTCGGCAGGGCCAGAAGACGCGTTGATTGGCACTCGCTGGACAAGTTGACAATCATCACACAAGTAATCCAGCGCGAGAGCCAAATTCGCAGGGACGGCGCTGGGCAGTCGCTCTGCGAGTTGTGCCAGTGTCGAAGTGGGGCGCTCCGCATTCGATTTACCCACCGGCAAGAGCAGTTCTAGTAAGTCGAGAGCCGTGCGATCTCGAGTCATTTCCTCGGAAGTAATTGGAGAACTCGCGAAGAGGAGTTGCATGTACGACTCGACGCCCCAGCGTTTGCCAGACTGACGGATAGATTGTGGCTCCCAGGGGACGCGCTGGTGAGCCAGCGCCCACAGCGAGAGGCCAAGCGGTGCGGCCCGTCCTTGATCACTCACGGATTGCACAGCGAGTCGTATGCATTCGCGCTGCCCGCGCGTCAATTCGACTCCCTGGCTCGGGAGTGCGCCACACGCTCGCCCCAGCATCGTCAATACCTGCCGCGCGTGAGCCTGTTCCAGCCAGTCAACCAAGAAGAGATTTTCTCCCTCGCGTAAGGGCAACTCCAACTGCTGAAAGAGTCGTGTAAGTTGCGCCCATGCGTCGTCACGTGCCACGACAATCGCTTGCAGGTGTACACCATCGCAGTGCCGCAAGGCGGCGATCAAACTCTGTTGATGAGCCGGATCGGAAAGTTCCGACCAGCCTTCGAACTGATCCACAATCACCAAAGTCTTGCGAGGTAGACTGGACGTCGCCAACCGTTCTCGGTTCTCGCGAAAGCATTGATCGAGGGTGGGGCGGTCCGCGTTCTCATCGTGCGCACCGTGAAGCTGGCGACGTAACTCAGCCTCCCAGTTCGGCAGCGAGAGGTCCACGACAAGGCAATCGCAGTCCTGACCGACGCTTGGCACAATCCCCGCCAAAACTAACGACGTCTTGCCACTTCCGATCGGCCCGGAGATCGCCAGGACAGGCGCGCGCTGCGCGATTTGCGAGTCGAGTAGGCGTTCACGCCAATCGACCAGTAGCTTAGGGCTCCCCTGCGTCGTGCGTGGTCCAGGTATCAGTTCGGCGTAGCCAACAGCATCCTCCCCTCTATATGGATGCAGACCACGAAAGGCCAGTGGTTGGCCGCGTGGCGGAGTGGATTTCCCGCGCTCCTCGAGTGTTTCCGCATCCGCAGTCGCGCGCAGCGCCTGTCCTTCCCAAAGCCATTGCCTTAAATCAGCGGCGAACTCCTTCGCTGTCTCATATCGATCCGCCTTGCGCTTGGCTAGCGCGCGAAAACAACTACGACCCAGTTCCGCCGGAATCTCCGATTCCGAAAGTGGCCGCGGCTCGGCATGCAAGATGCGATCTAAAATCTCATGACGATTACGCCCGGGGAACGGATGGCGTCCAATAAGTAGTTCGTATAGCACGACTCCCAAACTAAAGATATCCGACTGCGCATCCACGCGGTGACTCTCGCTAGCCACTTGCTCAGGGCTCATGTATGCCGGTGTGCCC
>JBGSHH010000031.1:0-7317 GCA_041752355.1 Pirellulaceae bacterium
GTGACCATCACGCCGCCGGAAGTGAACGTCCTGCAACAGCTCGATCTGTCGCAAAAGGTCGAGAACAAAGACGACTACAAGAAAGAACTCACGCAGTTGCAATCGCGCCTCGGCGAACTGTCGCGCCAGTTGCACGAACAACGCAAGTCGATGATTCTCGTCTTTGAAGGTCCCGACGCCGCCGGCAAAGGGGGCGCCATTCGCCGCCTCACACAGGCGATGGACTCGCGCGACTATCAGGAAATCGCCGTCTCCAAGCCGACCGATGAGGAACTCGCGCAGCCGTATTTATGGCGATTCTGGCGGCATCTGCCCCGCCTGGGCAAAGCGACGATCTACGATCGCAGTTGGTATGGCCGCGTCTTGGTCGAGCGTGTCGAAGGTTTTTGCCAGGAACACGAATGGCAGCGCGCTTATGGCGAGATCAACAATTTCGAAGAACAGATGGCCCGCTTTGGCATGATCGTCCACAAGTTCTGGCTGGCGATTTCTCCGGAAGAGCAATTGCGCCGCTTCTCCGAACGCCAAGAAACGCCCTACAAGCAATACAAAATCACGCCCGAAGATTGGCGAAATCGCGACAAGTGGGACAGCTACGTCGGTGCCGCCTGCGAGATGCTCGAGCAAACCAGCACCGACTACGCCCCCTGGACGATCGTGGAAGCCGAGGATAAGAAGTTTGCGCGGCTGAAAGTGCTGCGCACGCTCGTCAAGCGGCTCGAAAAGGCGTTTAAGAAGAATGACGAATAAAGAAGCACGAATGACGAAATCCCAATGACCAATCTTGGTTGTTTTGTATATCATTGGTCATTGGGATTTCGTCATTCAGGCTTTCTTTCGCAGGATTTGTATGCATCGTCGGATGTTGAAAGCGAAAATTCATCGGGCGACGGTGACCCAGGCCGACTTGCACTACGAGGGAAGTGTCACGATCGATCGCGATTTGCTGACCGCCGCCGATATCTTGCCGCACGAACAGGTCCATTGCTGGAACGTCACGCGTGGCACCCGCTTCACGACCTACGCCTTGGAAGGTGCCAGCGGCAGTGGCGTGATCTGCATCAACGGTGCCGCCGCGCATCTGGCCGGTGTCGGCGACCTGGTCATCATCACCACCTTCGCCAACATTCCCGAAGCGGACGCCCGCACGTTCGTCCCCAACGTGATCCTGGTCGATGACAAAAACCGCGTGAAGCACCACGGCCCCGAAGTCCCCGGCCCCGCGCGCCGCACGGATGGATCGGTGTAGGGTGTGGCGAGTCCGCGAGCCGCACCACTTGCCGCAGGCACATGCTGCGCCGCAATCTCGCCAGACCACCTCTGTTGGCCACTGACCGCTGACCGATCACCAAGGCTCGGTGGGGATGTGGCCGAGTATGACGCCGACATCGCCAATCACCTCGTCAATCGCGTCTTCGGCGTGGTGACGTCGTGCAATAAGGGCACAAAACATCATTAACGGAAATTCAGTTGCGATGAAGTTCACACTGAGGCAGATATTATATGTCGTGCTGTGCGTGTCCATTGCGTCTGCGCTCTGTAGATGGCTGTACACTGCATTCGGTCACACGTTTGTCCCGTCGCACTTGATCGAATACACGTTGCAATATGCTTGTATTGGTACTTTGATGACCTTGCGGCACTCGCCTAAGGGAAGGGTACTGACGTTCGTGCTGTGCGGGGCGCTGCCATTTTGGCTGCTAGATACACTACGAATTTCATTTGAGTATTTGGGGCTAGTTTTGATAGCAGGAACGTCATACTCGTTCCTAGAATGGGTCTTGTTGGCCTACTCAGATGTTTGTTTTTGCGTTGCGATCTATTTGCTCCTTAAGACTAAGAAAGTCAATTCAAATGGCTGGATATTCACCATGCTCGGGCTCTTCGGTGAACTGATCTTGATCGTAACATCAATTATGTTTGCATATGTCTGGCTTGTGTAGAGGCAACAATGGTCTCATGGCGGTGATGCTCACTCTTCAGTTCGTGGCTGGCCCCTCCGTCGTCGAAGAAAATGTTGGAATCTACCGTGAATTATTCGACGGAACCAACAACGCTACGGATCCGTATTGGCAACGCGCACTCCAGCTTTACAACTCGTTGGATACGAGCCAAAGGGATGTGTTCTTTGAGGTAATTCGGCAAACTGCGATTGACACAGTGTCGAACGTGTTTGCTTTGATCGACGGTGTGGCCCAGGTTGATGGGCAAGATGGCGACTGCATACTCCATTGTGGGGCGGATTTCCTTAGCGGACAACTTCAGGACCACTTTTTGAGACAATGCGAGGATTAGTCAGTCGTGAATGCGACAATGCTGATTAGAATGACGATTGGGGCCATCCATTAGTTAATTTACACCCTCGGCAAGGTAGAAGGTGGTCAAATCAAGCTGAGCGATCAATGGGGTGGCGGGAGTGTGCCGTTGGAGCGGGTCGCCCAATTCGCGAGCTAGGTGGATGACTCCGGCTACGGTTCGCTCGCCGCGAAGAACGACGTGGGCAAGACAGGCAGGAATGTCTGGCCCGCCACACCAGATAAGCTCCACAAAAACCAGCTAATCTGGCCCACCAAAACTACTCCTGCGGCTTGGGCGGTGGTTCGGCGCCGGCGGCTTTGGCGGCGGCGGGGTCGATCTTCCAGAGCGCGGTGGCAATGTTGCGCTGACGATACGAACGCGACTTGGCATGGAGCTTCGTCAGCATCGGCACGGCAGCTTGCGCTGGCGGGCCGATTTGCCCCAAGGCGTTAATGGCCGAGGAATCGTAGTAACGTCGCGCGGGTTTTTCCGCCAGCACGATCAGTTGCGGCACGGCGCTGGCGGCTGGCGGGCCGATGTCTCCCAACGCATTGGCACTCGCCTGGGCCAACTCCTCGTCAGCTCCCTCTAACGCCTGCGTGAGCGCGGGAACGGCCGGCGCGGCATCTTGCTTATAACTCGCCAAGGCATAGGCGGCGGCATGAGCAACTTCGGGCGAGGAATCGCTGAGGACCTTCGCCAGCGCCGGCACGACGATGGCTGGTTGCGAGTGTATTTCTCCTAGAGCACTGATCGCGGCGGCGCGTACATCCGCATCGGGACTCGCGAGCGCTGCGACGAGCGGTTCGGCGGCGCTCGCGGCGACTTCCTGCAAACTCCCCAGCGCCTGCGCGGCGGCGATATTCAGTTCGACATCGTCCATGCTCAGCGCCTTGATCAGGATCGGTACGGACGACTTGCCAGCTTCGCCATAACCGCCCAGCGCTTGCACGGCGCCATAACGGAGATTCGGATCTTTAAGCAGCTTGTGCAACGAGGCGACAGCGGTGGCGGGATCTGCGTTCACTTTGAGCAGCGCTTGCGCCACGCCATACATCCGTTGCTCGTTGCTCAATTGCGTTTCGAGCGCAGGCAGGGCGGCTTGGGCGGCGGGACCAATCCCTTGCAAGGCATTCGCAGCCGCTGCATGGGAACGATCGTCGGCCAGCATCTCGATCAATTTTGGCACCGCCGGTGCGGCCGCGGGACCGATTGCTCTTAAAGCATTGCCGACGTTGTACTGGGCGTCTTCGTCATCCAGCATTTCGATCAACGCCGGCACAGCAGGCGCGGCGCGCGGGCCAAGCTTCGTCAAGCCATTGAAGGCCATGTAGCGATCGTCGTTATCATCGTCCCCCTTCTTCTTGAGCATAGCGAGGAGAATGTCGAGCGTCTCGGTCGCTTCCGGCTCGATATTCGCCAACGATACCGCCGCCGCTTGCCGGGTCGCCTCGTCATCGCTCTTCAGCCATTGCTTGAGCAGCGCGAGGACTTCGTCGCGTTGCGCGTCTTTCCATTGCGTCGAGCGCAGCGCGCGGGCGAAGCGCGGAATAGCATCGCCTGATGCTTCTTTGCAGGCCGCCAGCAAAGCCGCCTGACCAGCGGGACCGGAGTTTATGAGCAGATGACCCGCTGTGCTGGCTTGATACTGGTCGGCCGTTTCACCGATCGCGGTCACGAGCAATTGCCGCACTTCCGGCGAGTCCTTGCCGATCGCCGCCAGCACGTCCCAGTAGGCCGTGCGATTGTTCCCCTCGGCTTCTGCGGCCAACTTCGTCAGCGGCCCGATGAGTTCGCCAGCTTCGGTGGCGCGGTCGCGAATCGCTTGTTGAGCGTAGCTGCCGTGGCCATCCTCATAACCTTGGCCGAACAGCGTTAGCAAGGGTTGTGCCAGCGGTTTCCAGTCATAGCCATTGAGCGCGAGGGCTGCGGCCGCGAGCCCTTGGACGCTTTCGCTTTCATCTTTAAGCAGTGTCGCCAAGGCCTCGGTGGACTTGTCGTCCAATTCGAGTTGTTGCAACACGATCAAGGCTTGCTCGCGCGAGGCGAGACTGGCGTTGGTATCGAGCGCCAGTTGCACGAGCGCTTCACGTGCCAAAGCTCCTTGCTGCCGCAGCGTGTCTTGCGCGCTGTAGCGCATTGATTCATCGCCCGACTTTAAGCCTGTGATCAGCGCTGGCACGAGTCGCGCGTCCGGCTGGCGGAAATTGCGCATGATCCGTAAAGCGCTCTCGCGATGTTTGTCGCTTTCGGCCAGTTTAATGACGGCGGGAACGAGCGAAACATCCAGCATGCGACTGCCGAGTGCGCGGGCGGCGGATTCGGCTATATCTTCCTCATCGCTGGCGGCGAGGTCCAACAGCAGCGTGTTCAACTCCGTTGGCAGCGGTTGACCATAGCTGCTCATCAGCGCTTGCAAGGCATCGTCGCGTCGAGGATTGTCCGCGTCTTTCACGATGCTGGTCAAGATCGCCAGCGCGCCAGCGTCGGGAGCGTTGGTGCGAGTCAGCGCGATGGCGGCCCATTGTTTGGTCGCGACATCTTCCGAGGAAAGCGCCGGTTGCAGCAGTTTCCACGCGGATCGTGGCTTGCCATCGTTGTCGAGCGAGCCGAGTGTTTCCACCAGCGCGCGGCGCGATTCGTCATCGCGCTCGGAATCCAGCAAAGCTTTCACGACCACGGCGATGGCGGAGCGACCCGAGCGACGCAGGGCGTCTTGGATTTCCCAACTATCATCGCCGGTCAGCGAATCGACCAGCACTTCGACCTGGCGCGGCGACGACTTGCCGAGCTTGGCGAGTTGCATGGCGGCGACTTGCCGCACGTCGGCCGCTTCGTCATCGAGCGCTTTGGTATAAACCGGTGCAGCGCGCTCGCCGATCCCTGGCAGATGCGCGACGAGTTTGAGCGCAGCGCGGCGAATGATCGGACTATCGCTCTTGAGTCCCGCTTGCACCACGCTGGACGCTTTGGGGCCCAGCGATGGCAAGAACTTGGCCACCTGGTCGTCGCGCATCGTGGCGACTTTGGCGAGCGAAAGTTCGAGCAAGGCGGGATCGTTGGGCGCGATCGCCAGCATCGCTGTGGCGGCGGCATCGCGGACGTTACTCTCCTCATCGCTGGTCGCGAGTTCCTTGAGCTTAGGCAGCGCGGCCTGCGCTTTGTCGCCGAACTTGGCTAGAGCTTCGAGCGTCACAATCCGTTCGTATTCATTGGGACTATCCAAAATCGCCGTCATGGCAGGGACCGCTTCCGCCGCCTCGGGTCCCAGTTCACCTAGCGTTTTCAAGGTCAGTCGGCGCATATCGAGATTGTCGAGCAGCTTGGGGGCGATCTTGGCGAACTCCGCGCCGCCAGCTTTGATCTTGCTCAAGGCTTCGATGGCGGAATTGGGATCCTTCCAACTCCCTGCAGCGGTGACTAGTTGCGGCGCTATCGCTTTCGCGCCCGGTCCGATCTCGCCCAAGGTGCGCGCCGCGCGGGTGCTGACGCTGTCCGATTTGTCGGTGAGGTACGTCGCGATTTGCGCCGCCAGGGGAGCCGCTTTGGGACCCAGTGTGCTGGCGGCGTCGAGCGGGCCATCTTTGTTCCATGATTCTTCCTGTTTGAGCTGCGCTAGTATGACAGGGAGCAACTTGGTGGCGTCCAGGTCGTTCTTCGCAATCACCTTGGCGAGGTTCTCAATCGCATTGCCACGCATGTACGCCTCTTTGTGATCCAGAAACTTTTCCAGCACTGGGCGGCTCAGTTCTGGCTGCGTGCCGATGTCGCCGAGCGCGTGCAGAATGACGCTCAGCGATGGTTGCTCCGGCACTTGCGCGAGCTTGACCAACACCGGTACGGCGGCGCTCGCCTTGTCCTCGAACTCATCGAGCGTTTCGATGGCGGCGGCGGCCACTTTCGGATCCTTGTCTTCGGCCACCACGATCAAATCGGGAATCGCCGCGTCGACATCTTCCCACTTCATCACCCGCGCGCAGTCAATGCGGGTCTTGGCGAACTTACCTTGCAGGAGTCCGGCGCGCCACGCGGCTTGTTGCGCGGGATGTTCCTCGCGCAGGCTGCGCAGTTGCAGCGCCGCGGCGGCGCGGACCGTGACGGGAACTTGCGCCTCGTTCATGATCTTGCGCATGAGTTCGGTGGCGGCCAACTTGCGTTCATCGGTCGAAAACTCGGATTTGCTAAAGAGCGTGGTCGCCACGGAAGTCACCACCACCGCGCGCCGCGCTTCGTCCAATTCCTTGTCGAGCGACATGGTCAAAAGCAGCGGGAAGAAGTCGGCCGCGCCCTCACGCAGCGCCGTGTCATTCGCCGACCAACCGATTTCGCCATCCTTGAGAATATGGTCGATAACGACACTCA
Organism: Pirellulaceae bacterium; assembly: GCA_041752355.1. Lineage (GTDB taxonomy): Bacteria > Planctomycetota > Planctomycetia > Pirellulales > Pirellulaceae > JAEZGD01. The sequence goes on from JBGSHH010000031.1 coordinate 6,661, forward strand.
GGCGAATCTCGACGCTCCCCTGATACTTGCCGATGGAAGCGGTGGCGGCATCGCTCACTGACTTATCCATGTCCTTCGTCGCGTCGAGCAAGGGCGTGAGGGCTTCGTCGAACTTGGGTTCCGTTTCGCCCAGCGCTCGCGCCGCGCTTTCGCGCACATCTTCTTTCTCATCCGTCAGGCCAGCGATGAGGGCGGCGACAATTTTTTGGGTGGTGGGGCGCAGTTTACCGAGCGCTTCCATGGCGTCGTCGCGCGCGTAGACGTATTCATCGGTGGTGCCGATCTTGATCAACGCGTCGATAGCGGTGGGACTGGGTTTCTCCAGAAAGCCCATCCCTTGGGCGATGGCGCGGCGATCGGACGACGAATCGGTCTTCAGGGCGCGCAGCAATTCCGCTTCCGCCCCCAATCTCGCGAGAGCTTGCGCCGCCGCGTCGTTCGTACCGAAGTCGTTCAGGTCTTTCACCAGCAGCGGAATCGCTGGCTTGCTCGCGGGGCCGATCTTGCCGAGCGTCTCAATGACCAGCGAACGGCGCGGGTACTTGTCGTTCTTCAGCGCTTCGATCAGAACGGGCACGGCGGGTGCAGAAGACGGGCCAATCTCGATCAACGCGCGCAACGCACTGTAGTTCACATCTTCATCGGCGTCCTTGATCA
>JBGSHH010000032.1:0-3022 GCA_041752355.1 Pirellulaceae bacterium
CGCGACTTCGGAGATCGGGATGACGTCCTGCAAGAGACGGCCGTTGCGGTCATTGAGTCGTTCAATTCGTACAACCACGAACGTCCATTTGTGGCTTGGGCGATCGGAGTCGCCCGCAACCAAGTGGGGCTTTATCTGCGACGCCGTCGGCGCGATCGACTAGTGTTTGACGACGAAACAGTGGAACGACTTGCCACCGCGTTTGTCGAGGTGACGCCAGAACAATCGCATCGACGCGATTCCCTGCGGGGTTGCCTGAAAGCGTTGGAAGGTCGTGCCCATCGATTGTTCGATCTCCGCTACCAGGGAGATCTCAAGCCCGCTGCCATTGCTGAGCGGGTCGGCATGACAGCGAATGCTGTGGCCAAAGCGCTCCAGCGCATTCGCGAGCAATTGAAAGCATGCATTGAGCAGAAGTCGGCGGAGGTAACGACTCTATGACCTCCGAACCTCAAAAGCTGATTCATGGATACTTGGACAATTCGCTTACGGCAGAACAGCAGATATTGCTAAGCGAATGGATTAAGGCGGACGCGGACCACGCCCGAGTGTTCGCTGCAGAAGTCATGTTGCATGATCAAATTCGCAACGCATGGATGATGCTTGAGTACCGCGACGAAGAAGAAAAGGTGCAGCGGCCGGTAAGAGCACCGTCGCGTTCCTGGGCGCGATCGCTGCTTACGATGGCGACAACCGTCTGCCTGTTGTTATTTGCCGGCTTCCTTATCTGGCAAACGGTGGGTGTTACTCCTGTTTCTGCCGCGGTGGTGGAGTTGGATCGTATCATCGCGGCGAGTTCTCAGTTTATTGATCGCACGTTCTCCATCGCGGTGGAAGAGACCGCTATTCCGCAGAGTCATCGAGAGCAGACACCCTCGGATCGTGGTCGCCCGCCGAAACCATCCATTGACGGGGCGTTATTGCACGTCCGTGGTTCGAGCCAATTCGTGCTCCAACGGAAGGTGAACGACAATCAGTACTTTGTGACGGGAAGCAATGGAAAAACCAGTTGGGCCGTGCGCCCTGATGGACCGGTTCGGGTCAGCCCTGATCTCACACGGTTCAATCATGATGTGCCAGGACACGAGCATGCGATGCCGCTCAACAATCTTCGTGATGGCCTGGAACAGTTGCACGCAGCGTATGTCGTCGAGGTCATGCCTGTGGAAAGTCCCGAAGACAACTCAGCCCTCAATGCTGAGCCCAGCAGGTTACTGGTGGCAGTAAAGAAGCAGGGTTTTCGCGGTCCCAAGCGCGTTGAGATCACCTACGCAGTCACCAGCGGCCAGATTCGCCAAATCCGCTTCGTCGACATGCCGTATGGCCCAGAACGACTGACTCTAAGAATGACGCTTGTCGAATCGCGAGACCTGGGAGCGGCATATTTTGATCACGAATCTCATCATGATCCCAAGCGGGTTGTGGAATTCGAGGAGTAATTGATGAAACGATATCTGAGTTTTGCTGGGATCGTTGTCGCCCTGTTTTTTGGAGCAAGCCCGCTAGCCTGGGCACAGCGTCCTAGCGAACAGGCACTGCCACCAGGCGGAAGCAAGCTTCGCAAACCGCAGATGGCCGACACCGTCAAAGCCAACATGTATGCCGACAATTGGTTCATGCTTTACATCAATGGTGAACTGGTGGCAGTCGACTCGATCAAGTTCATTCCACATAACGTCGTGTCCGTCGACATTCTACCGACATATCCCATGACGATTGCCGTCATGGCCAAGGACAATGCCGATCCCAAGACCGGCATGGAATACGCCAACACCAATATCGGCGACGCGGGTTTCATCTTGAAGTTTGGCGACGGCACCGTCACCAGCGCAAATTGGAAGGCCAAGAAGTTCTCCTGGGGACCGATTGATCGCGATACCAAGAACCCGCGAGTGGAGAACATCCCGATCCCAGAGAAGTGGTATGCCGTGGACTTCGACGACAGTTCCTGGGGCCAGGCGAAGGAATATACCGAGGAGCAAGTTGGCCCCAAGCAGCCATTCTTCGAGCACGATTTCAAAGGGGCGATATTCATTTGGAGCGACGACATCGAGCTTGATAACACGGTCTTGTTTCGCCACGTCGTGAAATCACCGCCAGATGGTAAGTCGAGAATCGATTACTCGAACCTAAACGATGTCGTTCCCGATGCTCCGCCGAGGCCCGGACCCGGTGGAAAAGGCCCGAAGCGATGACTAACTGACGGCCGTCGATGCTCAGCTACCAATGCGCAATTCCAAATGCGATCCCAAAGGAAAGGCAAGCCCATGATCAAAGAAAAAGTTACAGCAGTCCTCGTGACAGCGGCATTCTTATGTTGCACGTCGGTGGCCCTGGGACACCCAGGTGGACACGATCACGACGAAACCAATAATCCTCAAGCGTCCCGAACCTGGACGTTGGCAGCGGAAGGTTCACATCTGCATGGCACGCTCGTAGCCGCAAAGGACGGCAAAGCGCAAATTCGCCGTGACGATGGAGTGCTTACCACGCTGGCGATTGATCGACTCGTGGCGTCCGACCAGAAATGGATTACCAACCGCTTGGCGGAAATCAAACGCTTGAACACTCAGCAAGGGATTCAACTTGTGGCCCAGAAGCAATCAAATCCGCCGTCCAGCAAGGGGACCACCACGGAACTGCCTGCGCCGGTGATGCTCGAGCATTTCAAGCCGTTTGAGAAGACACTGCAACTCCGCTGGGACGAGAATTACTTTTACGTTGGGTCAAATGGAATGCCGGACCATCCAATGATGATCGGCATTCGCGCTTGGCAGCAGCAAGTGCCGATTCCTCAGAAGTATTTCGGCGATAACGCCTGGCGCATCCCGCTAAAGCCCGTCCCAGCAAAAGAACCGATGTCCGCCAAAAACAACTTCCTGCGCGGAGCCATTGCGCTGGCCGTCAACGGTGTGCCGATCTTCAATCCTCTGAACAATCGCGGTGACGACGCCTACTTGTTCGGTGAGTTAGACGAGTACGGCGGTCACTGTGGTCGCGCGGACGATTATCACTATCACCT
>JBGSHH010000033.1:0-9450 GCA_041752355.1 Pirellulaceae bacterium
CCGCGGTCGCCGTTGGGACCGCACCAATGCCGAGGCCATCATGGCCCTCGACTGTCTCGAAAACAGCCACCATTGGCACCAGTACTGGCTATCCCCTTCCACCGCCAAAACTTAACAACGCCAGAAACGATGGTCAGACACAGTGGGTTGCAAGCGCTTCCAAGCGGCGTGGATCTCCCTCACAATGGAGGTTTTCCGACCATCCAGACTCCCACGCTTGAAAAGGAGCTGATCATGGCTCGATTCGCCAGCCGCTTTCTGTTCGTACTACTCCTAAGTTCCGCCATCGCGGCGGCGGCGGCGCAAGAAGCGCAAGAGGCCGAAGCCACCACGTCATCTGCAGAAATCGCCAAGCTCATCCAGCAACTCAATGCCGAGGATTTCAAGCTGCGCGAGCAGGCGACAAGCGAACTGGTCGAGGCTGGTTTGTCGGCGCTTGCGCCGTTGGAAGCGGTCCTTGCTGAAAAAGAGAGTCCTCCCGAAACGAAGATGCGTGCGGAGCAGGTTCTCAAGGTGTTGCGCCTGGAAGTACTGCGGCAAAATCCGATCAAACTGGCCGATGTACTCAAGCAAGCCCGCTTGGTGAATCAAGGCAAAGGGGATCCCGAGGCCCTGACGGCGACGTTGGAACAATTGGTCACGCTCATCTCCGCTGACACCAAAATGGAATACAAGCTGCCTGTCGGATTTAAGGATCTGACGGAATTGCCTGTGCAAGGGACACTCACCAGCGAAGCGAATCGACTGCTCAAGCTCGATACCGGCCGCATCATCTCCATCAAGGACAGCATCATTCTGGCGGAAACGGCGGTCACGGTATCCAGTCCGCAGAACTGCATCATCATCGCCGGCGTGTCGGCATCGGTCACCTCGCCCAGAAACTGCCTGATTATCGCCGGGCGGAATGTCGATCTTAGCGCCAGTTCCCGGAACTTGAATTACGTCCTCAGCGGCGGCAGCATTTCCGGTACGATCGTGCGCGATTGCGTGCTTGGAGCTGCTGGCGACGTGACGTTGAGTGCGCCGGACAATGTCACGGTTATTAATTCAACCCAGGATCCCGACATTCGCGAAAAGCTTTCCACACGCGTTCCCAATTATGTCGAATCTCCCGGCGTGCAACTGAAACTTCCGGTGTCCGAAAACTCGCTGGAGGATAAAATCAAGATCACGCTGGCGCTGACCACTGGCGAGCCGATCGCGCTGTTTCGTCGCAAGGATGGCGATGGCGAATATGTAGCGCGCGCCAACCAAGACATTCTCTTTCCCGATGGCAAGCCAATGCCGGAACTTGCCGGTTGGAAATTGGTTTACTGTGGAGTGCCACGCGGCGGGCAACCCTTCGCCGTGTTTCGTAAAGATGAAGAAACCGCGGTGGTGGATATCAAGCCATAGAATTCGAATCAAACGACAGACGACAGCTACAATTTACAGAGGACAGGCGAAGATGAAGTGGATGCGGATCGTCGGGGCGGCAGTACTAATAGGGATCACCATCACCCAGGCGGCGTTAGCCGCAGATAGCAAACCAACAGAGCTTTCGCCGACACAAAAGAAAGCGGTGCAAACGGCCATTTCCGCGTTCAAGCGGGAGCGCAGCGCGGAACGGCGATTGGAGTTGATTGTCCGCGTGGGCGACATCAACCCCGGCAGTGTCGAGCCGATGCTCGATCAACTCACCAAGGAATTGCACAAGGAACTAGCCGGTTACCGACAGCAATTGACCAAAGCCGCAGCGCATGCCATCGCCGCCCGCACGAGCGACGTCGCGGTACAAGAGATCACCATGCTGCGAACGCAAATCCAAATGCTCGCCAAACGGGAAGACCTCTCCAAAGAGATGATTCGCGAAGTGAGCGATCCGGCGCTGGAGCGCTTGAAGCAACTTATTTTGATCGATCGCGCGGAAGTCTATAAGCGCGATCCCAAACTCACACAGCAACGACTGGCCTTGGCGGTACTCGGCCAGCAATGGGAAGCCGCAGCGCGGATTTACGCCTTGGCCACCGTGCATCAAGCCGAAAACGCGGAACCGATGGCGATTCCCACTTTTGAAAACTACCTGCTCAGAGAAGAAGAACTCGCGGTCGCCCTCGCGGTGCCGATGGACCCCTCAACGCGGGCGATCCTCGCCGCCAACGCGGCGCTCGCTACCAAGCTCGATCCCGAAGAAGCCCGTTGCATCCTCGATTTGAATCTCACGCGCAATCTGATTGGCCTGGCCCCGCTGGCCATCGATCCACTCTTGGTGTTGTGCGCGCGCGATCATGCTGGCGATATGCAGAAGTACAATTTCTTCTCGCACGAATCGCCAGTGCCGAACAAGAAGACATTCGGCGACCGCGCTTCCCTCTTCAAGACCTCCGCAGGCGGCGAGAACATCGCCGCTGGCACCAGCGATGGTCTGGGTGCCAATCGCATGTGGTGGCATAGCCCTGGGCATCATAAGAACATGCTCGGGAACTACAAGCGCGTCGGCGTGGGACGCGCGGGAAAGTTATGGACGGAAATGCTGGGCGGGTAGGAAAGACTACGAGTTCAACAACTGCTTGAGGAATTCATTGGCGTTTGAAACTTGATACTGTACGGCGTCAAGCAAACGTCCTTGGCCAGAAGTTTCGGGCCAACGCCACTGGCAGCGTCCTAGCTCGTCGACGAACTCAATCGCTACGTCTTGAGAAGGAATCCAATTGTCCTCGTCCGTATAATGACGATAGCTGAACTCCCAAACCGCGACGCGACGACCGTGAACCTCGGCCTCGTAAACAGCACCAATCGCGTCCTCGCGTTGCAGATCAGACGTCTTCCAACGCAATTCATGGGCTTGCGTCATGGCCAACAGTCGTTCGACGGCTGCTTTCCAATCGTTTGTCATGTTAAGTTCTCCACGGCAGCTTGATCTGCGTTATCCGACAATGTTCAATTGTACCAAACAGCTTAGAAACAGTCACATCCGCATCCAAATGTGGGCTTTCGCGTCTTGAATGCGACTCCATTTCGCTAAGCAAGGCCTGAACTTCCAACTGAACTTAGTCAGTGAGATAGGGCGCGACTTGCCGCAAGCACACTCGCGTTAGTTCAAGCGATTGAAGGTATCCTTGCGAACGCCTCTTGCGAGCCGATTCCTGTAGATTTCTCGCATTGGCTTCCAATCGATCTAACAATTGTGGAAAGACGATGGCACGTTCCAGCGAACGATGATACTTCGCCACACGAAAATAAGTTCCAACAGCAAAAACGCCAGAGGCGATGGAGAACACTCCCGCCACGATATTAAAATAGTCGATCGATGCCATGCCCCATTCTCTCAACGCTCAATGTGTTGCACGACCAAGTGGTTTGAAATCTATCGAGTCGGTTGCGAAATTGCAAATCCGTGAATAGGTCAATAAAAACGCCAGGCCGAAAAAACCTATCCCACCCTTACCGCGCCACCTGTAGCAAACGCTTCGTTCGCGGCAAGCACCGTTTGAGCGTTGAGCAAGCCAGTCGCGGCGTCGCAAATCGTGTGAACATCAGCACGCCGCACGCAATCCAAGAAGGCGATCAGTTCGTCGCGTGTATCGTCCCCTTGGGATTCGATTTCAAAGGGACTGCCGCGATGCGCCCAGGGATCGTTCTCCATCTTGAGCGTCTTGCCAGCGGTGAGGATGGTGGCGTCGTTCTTCACGCGTCCCGCTGGCGACCAACCGGGATCATCGACGCCGGCCTCGCGATAAAACAAGCCTTTCTTCTGCGTTAGAAACAACGTGCCGCGCGTTCCCATGATCAGTTCCGACGCTCCTTCGTATTGATTGCTTTGAATCGAAGAGTACGTCACGCGCACTGTGTACGGCTTGCCGTCACCTTGCGAGGCGGCGTCCACACCTGTCTTGGCAGGCTTGGGCTCGACCGCATAGTCGTAGATGCAGAATACGTTGTCCCATACCTCGCGACCATCGCGCCAATAGTCGATGCCGGCGCTGCCGATGACGCGCGCTGGTCCGACGCCGAGCAACCAATTCGCGACATCGAGCTGATGACTAGCCAATTCCGCCATCAGTCCTTGCGAGGTCTTCCAATACAAGCGCCAGTTGAGTCGTTGCTCCAGCGCAGCGTAGTCGGCGTGTCCGCGCGGCACCGGCACGGGGCGTCGCCAATGGTTGTGCCGATGCCACTGCGCCTTGATGGCGGTGATCTGGCCCAACATGCCGGTCTGGACAAACGACAAGGCTTGCTTATAGATCGCATTCGCTCGGCGTTGCAAGCCAACTTGAAACACGGTTTTCGTTTCCGTCACGCGCTGCGCGACTTGTTTCGCGGCGGCGACACTTTGGCACATCGTCTTTTCGCAGAACACCGCGCAACCGGCGTCGATCGCGGTCAGACACATCTCGGCGTGCCAAGACAGCGGCGTGGCGATCAGCACCGCTTGTGGCTTTGTCTTCGCCAGTAGTTCGTCGAACTTCGCAAAGCCGGGAGTCTCACCGCCAGCAAACTTGCGGCCATTCTCCAAGTGCGGTGCATAGTCGTCGCACACACCGACAATCTCGACGCCATCGATCGTGGTCAGCGCGCGAATCAAGTCGCAACCGCGCGCGCCAGTGCCGACAATCGCCACGCGGACTACTTCCAGTGCGTCCTCCGCACTAGCGCGCTGGGCCGTGGCGGCGACGGCCGTTAGCGCGGCGGCCTGTTTCAGGAAGCGACGACGATCGGATGGGTGCGACATGAAAATTCCTTAGCGATCCTGGACGGTCGGTTCGTACGCGCTGAGTTCGATCACCGCCTGCACTGTGGATAGTATCTCTGCGATCGCGCCCGAGTTATGGATGGCGGAGTGGGTCCGACCTCCATCCACATAGCTGGCCGATGTAGAAAGCGCTTGATTGACGATCGCCACGCTACGACCCGCGACGTCGACTTGCCACGGCGTTCCTGCCGGCGAGTTGCCGATGGCTGCGATGGAACTCGTGCCACCGTGCAAGAAGGCATCTTCTATCCCATACTGCTTGAGCAAATCGATCGCCCGATCGAGCGCGTACCCTTTGCCATAGCCGCCGAAGTCGAGTTGGGCCCGCTCATCGCGAAACGCGAGCGTTCGCGCCGCCTCGTCGAATTCGAGCGCTGCGACGCCCAATCGTGGCGGGAAATGCTCGTCGTTCGCTGCCACCACATCGAACGCCCCTTGCGTTCGCCCATGCCATGCGATGCACTCGGCCAGCACGCTCGTCAATTCCACGCTCAGTTTCACCGGTCGCTGGTGGGCCTGCCGATTGACGCGATATACCTCGGCGGCCGGGTCATAACGCGACAACAGCCGCTCGACGCGGTCGATTTCCTCCCACACTAGCGTCATCACGGCGCCTAGATGCTCGGGATCGTCGCCGACGAGAATCGCCTCGAACTGCGTTCGCATCGCCAGATGGTTATCGCGTAAAACAGCCATGAATTGAGTTTGACGTTGGCGTCACGATGGAACACAATCAATTTCAACATTTTTATCTTACCCACTCTCAACAGCAGCGTCATGTCAACTTCGCCTACGCGCCGTGGTTTTACCCTCGTCGAACTACTCGTCGTCATTGCCATCATCGGCATCCTGGTCGCCTTGCTCCTGCCTGCGGTGCAGGCGGCGCGAGAAGCGGCGCGACGCATGCAATGTGCCAACAATCTCAAGCAGATGGGGCTCGCCTGTCTGAATTATGAGTCAGGCAACAAACTGTTTCCTACCGGCGAAGTACACGGCGGCAGTTGGAACGCAGGCTATACGGCCGGCTCTGGCGGCAGTCCACCCAACCACTGCGAGTGGGATGGCCAGATCGGCATCTGGAGCAATCTGATTTTTCCGCAACTCGAACTGCAGGCCGCCTACGATCGGCTGGATTTCAAAATCCGCAAACAGTACAACTCCGCCGCCAACCGCGAGATCATGCAATTGCCGCTGTCGGTCTACTTCTGCCCCAGCGATCCCTATCGCGGGCTGACGACCGATTGGGGCAGTAGCCAAAACAAATCGCGCATTCAACATTACTACGGCGTCTCCGGCGACGACGAAGGCTCGAACACCGCGCACGACGACGGTTCCATCACCTACGGCCACTGCAACAAACACAACGGACTGTTCTACAACGACTCGGAAGTGGGCATGGGCGACATCAAGGACGGCACCAGTAACACCGCCATGATTTGCGAAACCTGGGGACGCAGCTATCCCAATCACGTGGTTCCCAACCCCGTTCCCACCGGAATGCCTTCAGGCGAGAGCAGTCGCGGCATGAACTTGCACAACGTCGTCTATTTCAACTACACGCCCAACAGCAATCGCACCAATCCGTGGAAAGCCAACAGCTTTCACCAAGGCGGAGTCTATTCGGTATTCTGCGATGGCTCGGTCCACTTCCTCAGCGACTCCATCGAACTGGCCACGTTCCGCGCACTGGCGACGATCAAGAACGGCGAAGTGATCAATTCCGCCAAAGCGGGACTGTGAATCTCCATAGTAAAGTACCCATCACGCTCCGCGTGATGCCGCTGGAGGTTGATTTCAGCGTGCTACGTGGGTCATTGTCCCATCTTTTCGCACAGGAGCAAATGCGGGCTAACCACCGAGTCATAGTACTCATCACGCTCCGTCGTGATGCCGCTGGAGGTTGATTTCAGCGCGCTACGTCGGTCATTGTCCCATCTTTTTGCACAGGAGCAAATGCGGACTAACCACTGAGTCACAGAGAACACAGAGAGATTCGCTCAGGCATCAATGTTCATCACCCTCGGCATTTGGCTTTTCAATTCCCCGGTCTTCTCTCGGTGCTCTCTGTGACTCGGTGGTTAGCCCCCGCCTTTTTTGCAGTTTTCTTGCCCAGAAGTGACCAAAGGTGTCAAAACGCTAGCGTTTAATAGTCGGTGGCGTTGAACCTCACTCACTGGCTGGAAAGGAGCCTATCATGCGAATGGTCGAACCTTCGGAGCGGAATTTCGAGATCTTTTACAGCGTGGAAACCGAATGCCTTTCGTTGCGAGATGCGGCGGAAAAATGGCAACTTTCGGTGGTGCGGATTCAGCAAATCCTCGAGCAAACGCGGAAGTGGTACGTCGCCAACACGCCGGACTGGGTGCTTTCCCTCCCGCCTGGCGAGCAAGTCATGGTGGCGTGCCGGATGTATGCTCAGCGCTTGGGTCATGTTCGCAGCCAAGCGATGGAAGCGTGGCACGCGTCGCGGGCATCGCAGACAATCCGTCGCGAAGTCGAGGCCACCGCGTCCAAGCCGGCCACCGTCGTCATCACCACCAAAACAGGCTTTGGCCAACCGCAGTATCTCACCTTAGTCGCCAAGTTGTTTGACGCCGAATTCACCGCAGCGCAGCGGATGGCCGTGGCGATCAACAAATGGCAAGCCAAGGTGGAAGCGCCGGTGCTGGAGGAAGTGAGCGTCGCAGAAAGTGAAGAAATTGAAACGGCGACCCCCTGTGCGCGCGCCGCAGAGATCATCGCCGAAGCCCGCGAAGTCTTGTCCGATGTCCTGCCGCTAACCGCTGATAGTATCGAAAGTTGCGACGAAACGCTGGGCGCTTTGATGGATCGCTCGCTGGTCAAATCGCCGCCGCAAACCCCTGTGCGCGCCAAACTCGAAGCCCGTCTTCGCAAGCGTCAAAAGCAGAAAGAACGCAATCGTTTGCGGGCGTGAGTACGGTAGCTCGCCGCGTTAGAACGTCAACAAGTTAGCCTAGTGATAGGTAGCCTAGTGATAGATCGGCTCGCGCCACATTGCGGGACGAATCCGGCGATCGATTTGCTCAAGTGGCCAATAGATCGTCTCGGCAATCGCTCCGCCCAGGGCATAGTGGCGCATGTCGTAACTCCCCGGCGCGCCGCGCACCGGAATCAGCATCGCCAAGGGACGGACCAACGCTAGATAGCTGCCCACGTAGAGCAACGCAACAAACACTAGGACCACGGCCACCACCATCCACACGATGCTGCTGTGATGTACTTCCGTGCGCGCCATGTTCAGATCACTTGTCAGATGGCGATTATTGTTACGCAGCCGAGGCCATATCTTCACGCACTCGAATCGACTCCATCCGTTCCTTGGATTCAATTGAAATGAAAGGCGATTGGAATTGTGCTGGCCCCAGCTTACCCTTCTGCTTCCAAAGCCGCGACCGAACTTGTCGATCGATCCACTCTAGGGGGCGGAAGAGTTGAATCGCTGCCTCGCCACCTACCTTCGAAGAGTTGTGGCGCACGCCCATGTTGTAAGCCTCCTCGGCCATTGCCAAGTAGCTCCCAACATAGAGTGCAGGGATAAGCACCAGCAAAACCACGATAATCCTAACGGTACCCGAGGCATTCGCCTTCATGGTCTCGCTCCTTTTTTCGCCAAGACGCCGAAGCAACTCGAACTCAATCGCCGATAAACTTGTCGTAGTCCCCATGAGTACCGATCCAATACCAGATATTCACGCCGTCCTCGCCAACCACAAAAATCGCCCGATATTGCATCGTAATGGAGACCGAATAGCTCTTGGCCGTGTGCTGCCCGCCATGCGTCTCTTTAAGTTGATGCAAACGTAGCGAACGATGTTCGGGCGATTTATCAAACAGCACGCACGCGCGACGCGTCAAAGCCTGAATGGTTTTGGGCAGCGCCGCAAAGAGTTCGCGAAAGCGCCGCGTTGTTCGATTCCTGCGTCTAAAGGAACTCGGAAGTTTCGCCATCGGCATGCTCTCGTAGCGCTGCATCGCGCAAGTCGCACATGGGTCGGGTCAATTCAGCGGAGTCGAGCGACCGCACGATCGCCGCTACCTCTGCCTGACAGCGACGGAATTCTTCCAGATTGTCCGGCACATAACCGCGTTCTAAGGTCATCGTGATGAGCACCCGAATCCGCTCGCTGGAAACCAGCCAGCCACGAAAGAGTTGGTTCGTGGCCACATCGATTTCGTCGTCTTGCTCCGCGGCCTCACTAAAAATCGCTGCACGAATCGTTTCGTCGGCGCGAACCAGCCACTGAAATGCGTCGATACCAAGTTGGAGGATGGCCTCGCAGTCGCGGCACTCCATCGCAGCACGATGGTGCTTCATCAGATCGTCGGATTCGCTCTCGAACGCATCCACGTGCTCACGGGCGAATCGGAATGCTAGTAGGTCGGACATGCTATTTTGAAGTCCAAGCGGAAAATGCTCGCTGGAGACGCTCTAAACTTCATCGCGTCCCCTGCGTTAATACTACTGGAAAAATCGCATTTAGCAAACAAGAAGAAGGTCGGGCGACGGGCGGCTCGTTTATCTGGGTTAACCGGATGCGACACTTGACGAATCGAATCGTTGCTGGGCTTAAAGAAAATTGAATCCGGCAATTGCCACTGGCGGGATTCGAACCCACACGCCCGGTTGAGCGCCGGACCGCCTTGCAGCACTCCGGGTGTCTGCCAATTCCACCACAGTGGCGAACCATCCCTCCACC
>JBGSHH010000034.1:0-3667 GCA_041752355.1 Pirellulaceae bacterium
ATTGCAAACCACCCTGCGGCACGCGAAGCAAACGGGACGCGATCGCACTTCGCTCGATGAAGGCTGCGGGCCGCAATCGATCGAACCTCCGCAGTTCAACGTCAAAGGCCGCGCCGTGCGCTTGCAAGATTAAGAGAATGGAACAACCATTCCTGTCTGCCGCGCGCAACAACTTTAGGCGTCAAAGCGTCGCAAACGACTGTCCCGCTCAAGTTCGCTGTGCTTGCACGACGCGCGGAAGTTGCGCGAGGTCCTTGATGACGCTGATCTTTTGAAAACAGCCGGTGCCTTCCAAGAGTTGTTGCACCTGCCCGGCCAGGCCCGCATGAATTTCCAGCACCAGCCAACCGCCTGACGAGAGTCGCTCGCGTGCTTGTTCGATGAGTCGCGCCGTGATCTCCAGGCCACTGAGTCCGCCGACGAGCGCAAGCTTGGGCTCGAAGTCGCGCACGCCAGGCTCCAAATCGGCCCATTCCGTTTCGAGGACATACGGCGGATTGCTGACGATCAGATCGAACTTGGCATGGGGCGGGAGCGCAGCTAGTAAATCGCTCTCGACAAACGTCAGGCGTTCGTTCACCTTCAGCGCCGTCGCGTTGCCTTGTGCGACGGCCAGCGCGGCGGGACTGATATCGATCGCGGCGATTTCCGCCTGGGGCGCATGTCTGGCGATGGCGATGGCAATCGCGCCGCTGCCGGTGCCGACATCGACGACCTGCAGCGGTTCCTTCTTCGTGCCCAAGCTCTTGAGCAAATCGAGCGCCGCAATCACGACGTGTTCGGTTTCGGGACGAGGGATGAGAACATCGGCCGTCACGCGTAGTGGCAACGAATAGAATTCTTTGCTGCCTACCAGATATGCCACCGGCTCCCCTTTGCCGCGCTTCTGCACTAACTCGCGGAACTTGGCTCGGGTGGCTTCATCGACAACTTCGTCAAACGCCGTGTAAAGCTGAATGCGTTGCGTGGATCGGGCGTGCGCCAGTAGCACTTCCGCATCAAGACGCGGACTCTCCGAGCCTTGTTTCTTCAGAAAGTCCGTGGTCCAGGTGAGGAGTCGACCGACGGTCCACGGTTGTTCGGTCGACATGGGAGTGTAGCCCTTTTTGTGTGGGGTAGGCTTCCAGCCCGCCGTATTATTGCCGTTGTTTTTTAAGTCAGGCCCGAGGCCTACCCCACGCCATCAATCCAACGAGCCCATTTGCTCGCGCAGCGTTTGGCGGTCATGATCGATCAGCGCATTGGTAACTTGTTGCACATCGCCTGCGATGATTTGGTCGAGTTTATACAGCGTCAAACCGATCCGATGATCGGTCAGGCGGTTGTCGGGAAAATTATACGTGCGAATGCGTTGACTACGATCGCCGGAGCCAATCAGCGTCTTGCGATCGGCCGCTCTCTTGGCCGCCTCGCGCTGTTGATAGCAATCGTAGATCCGCGATTTCAATACGCGAAGCGCCTTGGCAAAGTTCTTGTGCTGGCTCTTTTCGTCCTGGCATTGCACGACGATGCCGGTGTCGTAATGCGTGAGCCGTACCGCCGACTCCGTCTTATTCACGTGCTGCCCACCAGGACCGCTAGCACAGAACAAATCCTTGCGATAATCCTCCGGCTTGATGTCGACTTCCACATCTTCCGGTTCGGCCATGACGGCCACGGTGGCGGCGGAAGTATGCACGCGCCCTTTGGTTTCGGTTTCCGGCACGCGCTGCACGCGATGCCCGCCTGATTCGTACATCAGCTCGCGGTAACAGCTTTCCCCCTCGATGCCGATCACCACTTCCTTGAAGCCCCCCAATTCGGTCGCCGAGAGGTCCATGAGCTCCATCTTCCAGCCCTTCGTCTCGAAATGATGCTTGTACATTTCATACAAGTCACGGGCGAAGAGAGCCGCTTCGTCGCCGCCGGTGCCGGCGCGAATTTCCATCACGCAGCGCGTCCGGTTGGCATCCTCGCCGCCGATTGTCATGGAGAGCAACTCATCCCACAACGCCTCGCGTTGCACTTTGAGCGTCTCGACTTCGGTCTCCGCCATATCGCGCTCGTCGGGATCGTTGCTATCCAGCATGACGGCCAGTTCGTTGATCTGATCGACGATTTCCTTGAAGCGACGATACTTCGTCGCCAGCTTGGCGAGCGAACCGTGCTCGCGCATGATCACGCCCATCTTGCCCGAATCGGACAAGATGGCGGGATCGGTCATCGAACGCTCAAGCTCTTCAAATCGAGCGAGCTTTTGATCGAGCATGTCGCGCATATACCAAAACTCCAGCTATTGAGGTGCAAGTCACCCGCCGGGTCGTTGTGGCCAAATCGCGAAGGAAGAAAGATTGCCTGCGCTTTAGCGAACGTCGCCCGACGTTCAGGAAGACGCGCGATCGCAAGTCGATCGCGCGTAAAGTAGCGCAAGGCGGAAGCTAAGCTTCGGCCGGAGCCTTGGCGGGCTTCTTCTTGGCGGGTTTTTGCAAGCTGGCATAGGTGCCGGCGGCAAACTTGGTTTGGAATTTCTCGATGCGACCGGCGGTGTCGATGTACTTCAAGCGACCGGTATAGAACGGGTGGCAAGCGCTGCAAATATCGACCCGCAATTCGGGACGCGTGCTGCGCGTGGTGAACTCGTTACCGCAGGCACAATGCACAGCGGTATCCATGTACTTTGGATGAATGCCTTCTTTCATGGCCGTATTCCTTAGCGGCTGACCGGCGAACTGGAGCCAATTGGCATCGCAGCGGTACGGTCGCCTTCCCTACCTAGGTAGTTCCGTGATGACGAAACAATCTTTATATCATCGTCTCGCAGGTCAGGCAAGGGAGAGGCTAATTCGCGATCGATATAAACCGGCCTATCGGCCATTTCCCACCAAAGTTAAAATGGAGGAATTCGGCAGACATTCCCTCGACGGCCTGCGCCGGTGGCGATCCACGCCCCCGCAAACGACCGTGTAAATCATTAAATAGCAATATGTTACGTTACTGGACCGCCGGTGAATCGCATGGCAAAGCGCTGATCGCGCTGGTCGATGGATTTCCGGCGGGTGTAAGCATCGACACCGCCGCCATCGACGTCGAACTGAAACGCCGCCAGGGGGGGTATGGCCGTGGTGGTCGGCAACGGATCGAAACGGACAAGGTCGATGTCCTCTCCGGAGTGTGGCAGAACACGACTCTCGGCAGCCCCATCGCGCTGTCGGTGGTCAATCGGGATTACAAGCTCGAACGGCTTGGAGATCTCGAACGCCCTCGTCCAGGTCATGGCGATTTGACCGGCGCGATCAAGTACCTCGGCTCAATCCGCGGCATTCTGGAGCGCGCCTCTGCCCGCGAGACGACGGTCCGTGTTGCGGCCGGCGCACTCGCCAAACAACTCCTCAAGCCGTTTGGGATCGAGGCCTTCGGTTACGTTACCGAACTCGGCGGCGTGACAATCGAGCCACTTCCCGGCACGTTGGCCGAACAGCGCGAGCGTCGCGAGCAAAGCAGCATCTACGCCCTCGATCCTGGCCAGGACGCGAAAATTGAGAAACTCATCGACGAGACCGGCAAGGCAGGCGATACGCTCGGCGGCATCTTGGAGATTCGCGTCGAAGGCTTGCCCTTTGGCCTGGGAACGCATGCGCAGTGGGATCGCAAACTCGACGGCCGCCTGGCGCAAGCGGTGATGGCGGTG
>JBGSHH010000035.1:0-5057 GCA_041752355.1 Pirellulaceae bacterium
GAGGCTGCAAATTGCCGCTTCTTAAAATGGCCCGAACTATTGAATCACTACACTAGTTAAGGTCAAGCTGCGATGACACCGATAAAGAGCCCCCGGAGGTACTTCATGCCAAGCTTTGTATTTGCAATCCTGGCAGTTGCCGTATCGCTTGCGGCCGAGGCCACTGAAAATGCGAAGGAGTTGGAGCAACTGGCGGGAACTTGGAAGGTACTGTCCCAGGTAAGGGATGGCAAAGAACGAGATGTGATCAAAGAGAACCTCGCCTTCGACATTCGAATTGACGGCAGCTGTGGGTATACGTGGACGGTTGACAACCAGACACTTGCTTCCGCATCGGTTTTTCAGGTCGACTCAACCAAGAAACCCAAGACGATTGATGAGAAAGCCGGCGTCGCGACTTACAAGACAAATGCCAACAAGCCACAACTGGGCATTTATCAACTGGACGGCGACACCCTGATGTTTTGTGCTGCGGCACCAGGCAAAGATCGTCCGACCGAGTTTGCTTCGAAAGAAGGAAGCGGCTACACCCTGACCATCCTCAAGCGTTCCAAACAGTGAGTCATGCTTGAAAGTGCCCGGTCTCTCGTGCCCGATCCAAAGGTATTCCCTTGGCGAAAGGTTTGCCTTTTTGCGAGCGTCTTTACACTGCTTGTCTTGGCCTCGGCCACCGCGTTGTATTGGTTTAGTTTTTTGCGAGGCCAGACTGTCGGCAGCGTGGAGCGACTCGTACGTGCCGAAATCCCACTCGGTTCTGAACGCTCGGAAGTGGAAACTGTGCTTCTTCAGCATGGCATCAAGTATTCCAAGCATGATGTGACCCAAGGAACGCGACTGAATGGTCAGTCGGTCCCGCAACTAGCGACCCAAACGGACAGCGACATCGGCTGGACAACAGAGACGTATGTCTACGATGCGAATGTGGACTCGATCTACACGGGCATGATTCTGGTTTACTTTTTGTTCGATCACGACGGACGCCTGGTTGGCCATGTCGTTCATCCCTGGGTCAGCGACCAGAGTCACGTGATGCGCTGGTTACTCGAGGCCAATCCACCACCCCCGCCCGTCGCTGATTGAGCCATCTAAGGAGTTTCGTTCGTCGGGGGTGTTGGTCGCCATCAAGCTCTATGGCGACTCCTATAGCAACTGCCGGAAATCGTTGGAGCTGCAGCACCGGTAGCGGGAGATCGCCTAAACCAACCATTGCTACTTCTTAAAGCGATGAGTCAAAGAGGGAATTATGCCGAATGCTGCTTTTGTCCGGCGCGGTCAGGAAGATCGGCACGGCCGGATAGACGACGCGGGCCACAATCTTCTGGCAGCATGGGGCAGACGAAGACAGCAGGGCAGTGACCCAGACGATACAGCAGACGGCCGACAACGATAGCGGTGATCGATCCGAAGCAACCCCAGGGATTCGGGGCCAGGCGGACGCCGCGTGGCAGGGAGTTTTCCATGGCAACCACGGCAGGCATCTGACGCCCCCGTTTGGCCACCTGATCGCCCACGAGGCCGCACATTGCGGCCTCTTCGTACGGTTCGACCGTTCTTTCGACCATTTCCGCACGCCCCGGTGGCCCACCCACGCGTTCCCGTGGCGAGCCGCTGGATGCCTGCGGGGATGTTGAGGTAACTGTGTTGGTTGGCGTGGCGACGGTCGCCACGCGGGGTTCCGTTTCATGAAGGGCGATTTTCATGCAGATGCAAACGACGACCATCGACCGCGAACGAAGCGGAGAAACGCCATGCGATTCGTCATCAGCGGTGAGCGTGCGCGAGTTCCATCCCTGGATCACCGACGAATTGTTCGCGGATACGCGGCGAGTCTGGTCCAAGGCGTATGGGCGTGTGCTCAGCGACGAAGAGGTTGTGGAGATATTGGGCAACGTTCGGCGGATGGCGGAAGCGATCATGTTTTCTCGACGACGGAGGTATCAACGATGCATGTGATCATCTGGGCGCGGGTTTCGTCGCGAGAACAACGAGAAGGCTATTCCATCGATGCACAGTTGCGTGCCAACCGCGAGAGTGCGCAGCGCAACGGCTGGACCGTGGTGCGCGAGTTCGTGGTGGCGGAATCCGCCAAGCGCGGTGCCGAGCGGACGGTCTTCAACCAAATGTTCGCGTGGGTAAAAGCCAACGCGAAACGCGAGAAGATCAGGGCGATCCTCAGCCACAAGCTTGACCGCGTGTGCCGGAACATGCGAGACGCCGTTCGCTTGCAGGAGTTGGAAGACGACTGCGGCGTGCGATTGGTGTTTGTCGAGAATCAATTCGGTCCCGGCGCGGCGGGGGCGCTCTCGTTCAACGTCATGGCGGCGGTTGCACAGTATTACAGCGATAACTTGCGAACTGAAGTTCTCAAGGGAATGGATGAGAAGGTGCGGCAAGGATGGCCGACCGGCCTTGCGCCGTACGGATACATCAATACCGACGACCGCGAAGCGCCGGTGAAGCCGCATCCGGAGAAGAGCAAGGCCGTCCGCCGCATCTTTGACCTCTATTCCCTGGGCAACCACACGTTTCGCAGCCTTGCCGACCAACTCGAACGGGAAGGGCATTTGTTTCGGGCCAGCCAGACCAGATTCGGCCGCACGGCCCTGTCGTACATCCTCAACAATCGGTTCTACATTGGTGAGCTTCGCCGCAATGGGACCGTCTTCGAGGGACGATACGAGCGGCTCATCGAGCGGGCGACCTTCGACGCCTGCCAAGACATTCTGCATGGTCGCAATCGCCGCATCAGCACACCTTCCCATCCGTTGGCCGGCGGCTTGCTGACTTGCGCCTTCTGCGGGCAAGCGATCACCGGCGAGCGGATTCGCCGCAAACTTCGTGGTGGCGGCGTGCGCGAACATCTTTACTACCGCTGCGCCAATAACGAGCCGAGCCCCGACCACCCGACGGTGCGATGGAAGTCCGATGACTTGGAACGTGCCATCATCGACGACCTGCATTCGCTCAGGCTACCGAACCTGGAAATGGCCACATGGTTCCGCTCGACGCTTCAAACTACGCTTGGCGATCTTCTCGCACACCATCAGAGGCACGGCGCTGCGCTGAAGAAACGCCAGTCGGAGGTGGCCGCGATGCATGATCGCCTGCTCAACACGTATCTCGCGGGCACCATCGATGAGCCGACGTTCAAGGCGAAGTCGGCCGAACTCAAGAGCGAGAGCCTACGGATCGAAGAGGCGCTCCACAAGGCGGGGGCTGGCGACGCCGAACGGAACCAGCGGGCGTTGGCCCTCTTCGACTGGTCGCAAAAAGCCGCCGAAGTCTGGCAGGGTTCAAACAATACCGTCCGGCGGCGAATCCTTGACGCGGTCTGTTTGAACCGTATCCTGAGCGACGTAACTCTAGTCACCACAAAGAGAAAGCCGTTCGACCAATTGGCCGAACGGCTCAAAAACGACTTTAGTCGGGGCGACAGGATTTGAACCTGCGACCTCTACGTCCCGAACGTAGCGCTCTAGCCAGGCTGAGCTACGCCCCGATGGGTTTGTGAACAACCTAGTGTATCGGTTCCGCTATGGGGGTCAATCCGAGTTGGGCGAAGAACCAGCGCCTGAATCGTCGATCAACGGTACAAATCGGCAGTCTAAAAGCGGGGTGGAAACAGCCTTTCCTGATTGTTTGATGATCCGCATCAGCTTCTGTGCGGTGGGTGGTCCTAAGGGAGCGACGACGATGCCGCCTTCCGCCAATTGTTCCCATAACGCGGGCGGCAATTTTTCGCCTGCGGCGGTGACGATGATGCGATCAAAGGGAGCCGCTTCGGGCCAACCGAGACAACCATCGCCAACACGAATTTGGACACCGCCATGTCCTAATTGGTTCAGGCGCTCACGAGCAATTTCCGCTAAGCGTAAATGGCGTTCGATGCTGAAGACCTCGGCAGCAAGTTCGGCCAGCACCGCTGCTTGATAGCCACTGCCGGTGCCGATTTCCAAGACACGCTCCCTACCTTGTAAAGACAACGCCTCGGTCATGCAGGCGACGATATATGGCTGACTGATGGTTTGCTCGCAATCGATGCCTAACGCAGAGTCGTCGTACGCATGATCGACCAGCGAAAGATCGACAAACATCTGGCGTGGCACTTCTCGCAGGGCGGCCAGCACGCGCGGATCGTGAATGCCGCGCGCGACGACTTGTCGCTCGACCATTTGTTCACGCGCCTGACGAAAACGATCGTTCATGGGTTTCTCGTTGGCGTGACACGAGTGAGACGCTACGCCTGCGCAGCAATCAGCGCCTTAATATTTAGGCCACGGCGGCTGACTGCGCCGAGACTCGCCAGTCGACCATTTGAATCTCCACGGACTGCCGCCCGCGATATTCGTTAATCACGGGTCGATAAGCGATATCGAGCGGACCTTCCACTTGCGCAAGTTCCTCGGCCCAATCACCGTGGCCGAAAGCAACGGCGCGCATCTGCGTGCCATGCTGTTTGAGTTTGGCGGAAAGATGTCGCTCGCCACCGCCGATGCGTTTAGGCGCATCCACCAAAGACACGCCACAGGCACACAACACAGGGCGGGGATTGCCAGCGCCAAAGGGTGCCAATTGCTCGATCTGTCGCACAGTCTGCATGGTGAGTTGACTGAACGCCGCTTCGGCATCGATGGCCAATTCGGCGATGCGCTGTTCCGGCGTGACGTTGGTCGCGGCGAACTCGCAGAACTCCGCTCGAAAGGCATCAATGCGATCTTCATCGATGCGCAATCCGGCAGCGGCGGCATGTCCACCATGGGCGACTAAATGCGGCGAACAAGCAGCGAGTGCTGTGTGCAATGCCAGGCCGCCTGCGGTACGTGCCGAACCCGTCCCCGGCTTGCCACCCAGCGCGTCGTGCGAAACCAAGATCACAGGTCGATTGAACTTCTCGGCCAAGCGCCCCGCCTCAATGCCGATCACGCCAGCGTGCCAACCACGCCCCGACAGTACGAGCGCCGGATCATTCACAGGATCGAATTGTTCTTGCGCCTGCTTCACGGCGGCCAGATAAATGCTGCGCTCCAAGCTATCGCGACTGTTGTTCAGTTCGTGGA
>JBGSHH010000036.1:0-9685 GCA_041752355.1 Pirellulaceae bacterium
ACGCTCAGACCTTCTTCCTGAATCTGCTTGCAATAGCGTCGCTGCTCGGCGTCATCACCCAGCGGCAGCAGCGCGCGGGCGTGGCCAGGCGAGACCTTGCTGGTGCGAATGGCGGTGAGGACGTCGTCGGGAAGTTCGAGCAAGCGGACCAGATTGGCGATCGTTGAACGATCGAGCTTGAGGCGATTGGCCAGTTCATCCTGCGTGCATTTGTGTTGATCGAGGTAGCGCTTGAACGAGAGCGCTTTTTCGATGGCGTTGAGGTCTTGGCGTTGCAAGTTCTCGACGATGGCCAATTCCGATACAAGGCGATCGTCGGCTTCGCGTAACCGTGCCGGCACCTTCTGCCAGCCTGCTTTGATCGCAGCGCGCAACCGCCGCTCGCCAGAGATGAGTTGATAGCGGTCGCCAATCCTGCGCACGAGAATCGGCTGGAGCATGTCGTGCTCTTTGAGACTCTCGGCGAGCGAGGCGATCTCTGGTTCGCTGAAATCGCGCCGCGGCTGAAACGGGTTGTCATCCACGTCATAGACATTGAGCGACAGCAAGCGATCGTCATTGTCATCCGTGTTGCTAGCACTGGCGTGGTACAGATCGGTTGGTTCTTGGTGCGTCGTCGGCGCTTCGTGCGGCGGATGCACGACGCGCATCGGACCAAAGCTTTCCGAGTTTTGCGGGGGCGAGTTAGTAGTATTACTAGCAGGCGAATTGTTCGTGGGAGCATTGGGACCGGTGGTTCCCAACAACGCCGCCAATCCGCGACCGAGTACTTTTTCGCGACTCATCGTTCTAGCACCTCCATGCATAATTCCAGGTAAGCCCGCGCGCCGCGAGCGCGCGGGGAATAATCAATCACCGACCGTCCATGGCTCGGCGCTTCACTGACCGCGACATCGCGAGGGATCACGGTTTGAAAAACAATCTCGCCAAAGAACTCGCGCACTTCGGCATCGACCTCGTGTGTGAGTTCGAGGGTTTGGTCATACATCGTGAGCAAGATGCCGCTGAACGCAAGCCGCGCGGGATGCCGCTGGATCACGTCGCGAATCACCTCGATCATCTGCGTCAGCCCTTCCATCGCATAGTACTCGCACTGGATCGGCATCAACACTTCGGTCGATGCCGCCAACGCGGCCTGCGTCAATGCGCCCAGTGATGGCGGGCAATCGATAAGGACAAAATCATACGACGCCATCCCGCTTGCCAGATGCTGTTGCAAGATGGCCGAGTCTTGGTCGCCTTTTGCTAGCACTTCCACATCGCGAAAGCTGCGGCAACCAGGTAAGAGCCGTAGGTTCTCGGTGCTGGTCTCTAGCAGTGATTCCCGCAGCGGCGTTTGCAGCACCAGCGGGTGGCGATCGGTTGGGGTGCAACCCAGTCCGGTCGTGGCGTTGCACTGGGGATCGAGATCGATGAGGAGCGTTCGTGAGCCCGCCTTCGCCAGCCCTACGGCCAGATTGACGGCGGTGGTTGTTTTCCCCACGCCCCCTTTCTGATTCGCCACACACAAGATCCGCCCCACGCGATAACCTCCCACCGAGAATGATTCGCGGCGGATTGTAGCCATCAAGCGCTGGCGGAGAAATGTCAGTTATTGAAAGCGCTGCCGCGGCGGATTTTGACGGGCGGACTTGTCTCCAACCATCCCCACTCGCCAGCACGCCAGCGAGGGAAGGGTGCTCCACTACCGCTGGTGCGTCCGCTAGTTGAATCCGCAAACCGCGAGTTGTTTCACGTGGAACGAATTGCCTAAGCCAAGCAAATTACCTAGAGCGTTTCACGTGAAACAGAATCGGCTATTCCAGCAAATGAAACACGAGCCCGCTGAGCAGCTTGGGATAGAAGTAGGTGCTCTTGGCAGGCATCCGTTCGTGATGTTCGCTGACCGCACGGATGTGGTCGATGGTGGCAGGCATCACGAGACACGTGAGCGGGAATTTGCCCCCTGTGGCACCTTCCCCAATGACGTCACCTTTTTCCAAGCCTTCTACCGCTTCCTCCACCAGGTGAACGTAGCGTGCCTTGGGCAAGTTCTTGGCACCCAGCAAAGTCTCGATTACCAGGCGCTGGAGTACGGCAACACCCAGCCCTTGCCAATCGGCGCTATGATCGGAGGAGATCTCCGCCATCTTCGCTTCGCCTGCCTCGTTGAGCTTGGCCATGGTCCATTGACCATCCTTGCTTGTATAGAACGCCATCTGGCCTTGATCGCCATCGACTTCGATCTTCTCCCACAGTTCGGCAGCTTCGCTCGGCTTGGTGCCCGACGGCGTGAGATCGAAGTAGTCGCGCAACTTGTCGGCCAATTCCGTGGAAGTTAGCTCTGGTAGGCCGCGAAACATGCGATGCGTTGGCAGCACGACCAAACCGGGATCACTCATGCTCACGCACTGCGTTAGCACAAAGTTGGCAGGATGCTGCGGCGTGAGCTTGCCTTGGCTGGCCAGTTCGTCGCGATAGTTGCAGGCGGTCTCATAGCGATGATGACCATCGGCGACGAACATTGGTTGCGAGGTGACCACGGCCGAAACTTTGTTGATCGTTTGCAGGTCCGTCACTACCCACATGCGATGTTTGACACCAAGATGGTCGGTGGCTTCGAGCGGCGTGAGCGACGCCGTGGCCGCTTCGAGCACTTCTTGCGCTTCATTGCTAGGGTCGGGATAGAGGCCAAAGATCTGGCTCAGGTTGGCCTGACAGGCGGTGGTGAGTTTCAGTCGGTCGGCCTTGGCGGAAGCGTGGGTCTCTTCATGTGGGTAGACCTTCCCTTCGCCAAAGCGTTCGAGCTTCACGCGGCACATGAAGCCGCGGCGGGTGAGGGTCTGGCCGGCGTAATCGAACGTCTGATGATAGACGTAGAGTGCCGGTTGCGAATCGAGTTGTAACACCCCTTCACTGCGCCAGTTCTTGAAGAACTTAGCGGCCCGCGTGTAGCGATTGTGGGTCTCATCGTCGCCCGGCTCTTCGCGGTTGAGTTCCAGGCGGATAACGTTGGCCGGGTGACGCTTGTAGAGTTCGTCCTGGAAGGCAGGATCGATGACGTCGTAAGGCGGGGCGATCACATCGCTCAACGAACCCACGTGCCCCAAATCGTAACGCAAGCCGTGGAAGGCATGAATCTCCGGCATCGAACCGCCCTTTCTCAAGCTTTGGCTGATCACTCAACGAAAGCGGAGATTTTAGCCCGAAATGGCGGTTCAGAGCAGGGGGCGGCTGTGATTAGTGCCGCGCGGGGCCAGGCCAGTAGGGACTGCCGGCGCTGTCCCGTAGGTGGTATTCCTTGCCGCCGATCGTGAGTTGGCGCGCCATTAACAACGGCTGGCCGTTGAGCGCAACCTGCGAACCGATGATCGTGACTTTGTCGTTGGTGTTGACCTGGATCTGATTTCGTGCCAGCCAATCTTTGGGGCCGAGATAGACGTTAGGAATCTCGCCGTTTTCCGTCACGCGGGCGATGACGCCTTCGCCATCGCTGTCGTCGGCCAGTGGAAAGGTCTTGGTGGCGAGGACGGCTCCTTCCAAGGTGCGCTCGGTGGTCTTGTCGTAGCTGAACGTGCCAGCCACATTGTTGCCGCTGCGGGCAATGGGAGCATTGCTCAAATCGGGAGCCAAGACGCGCAAACCAACGGCATCTCCACCACCAGCGCGCAATCCACCATCGCTATACTCCGACAAGCGCGGCGCGGAGCCAGGCTTGGGAGAGGATTCGCGAATCTGCGGACGGCGATCCGCCGCCGCTTCTTCCGGCTTCGATTGCAGACTACAGCCCATGGCCAGGAAGACGGCCAACGAAAAAACAACAGCAATAAGCCGACTCATGATTTACCTCTCGCAGGATGAAGATTCCCCGAGTTTTAAACGCAAACGCTGTGCCGCCGTGCAGTGTTTACGCATTCGTCCGAATAGTGATCCTATTCTCGCGGTTCAATTTGGATAAGGCAAGTCAATTTAGGTAAAAAGCGTGGCAATTGGCAGGATTGCAGGAGAGCAGGGTGGCAGTCGTCAGAGCAATTCGAAATTGAGTTCGACGCTGAGGGCGGAGTGGCCAGGGAGCTTGCGATTGTGAGGGTGGCGTTTCGGAAAGGTCCCCCATCCACGAAACAAGCCCCGACAAAAATTGCCGGGGCTTGCCTGGAATTCAGATCACAAATGTCTCTACCGCCCTTAGTAACGATAGTGTTCCGGCTTGAAGGGTCCTTCGACCGGCACGCCGAGGTAATCGCTCTGCTTCTTGGTGAGCTTCGAGAGCTTCACGCCCAGTTGCTCCAAGTGCAGGCGGGCAACTTCTTCGTCCAACTTCTTAGGCAGTACATGCACACCGACCTCGTACTTCTCGGTCTCGGTCCACAAAGCAATCTGGGCGAGCACCTGGTTGCAGAACGAGTTCGACATCACGAACGCCGGATGGCCAGTGGCGCAGCCGAGGTTCACTAGGCGGCCTTCGGCGAGCAAAATCACGCTACGACCCGAGTCGCTAAAGGTGTAGCGATCGACTTGCGGCTTGATGACGACCTTCTTCGCCTTGCCAGCCTTCACTTGCGCTTCGATCCAAGCGACATCGATTTCGATATCGAAGTGGCCGATATTGCAGATGATGGCGTCATTACGCATTTGCGAAACGTGTTCGCCACGAATGATATCGCAGCAGCCGGTGGTCGTCACAAAGATATGACCTTGCGAGGCGGCTTCTTCCATCGTGGTCACTTCAAAACCTTCCATCGCGGCTTGCAAGGCGTTGATCGGATCGATCTCGGTGACTAGCACGCGAGCGCCATAGCGCTGCATGCTATGGGCACAGCCTTTGCCGACATCGCCATAGCCCGCGACGACGACGGTCTTGCCAGCGATCATCACGTCGGTGGCGCGCTTGATGCCGTCGGCCAGCGATTCGCGACAGCCGTAGAGGTTGTCGAATTTGCTCTTGGTCACCGAGTCGTTGACGTTGATCGCTGGAACTTTCAGCGTCCCCTGCTGCATCCGTTGATAAAGGCGATGCACGCCGGTTGTGGTCTCTTCGGACAAGCCCTTGATGTTCGCGAGCAGTTCGGGGTACTTGTCGTGGACCATGTTCGTCAGGTCACCGCCGTCGTCCAGGATCATGTTCAGCGGCTGGCCATCGGGGAAGAACAAAGTCTGCTCGATGCACCAATCGAATTCCTCGTTGTTCATGCCTTTCCAGGCGTAGACGGGAATGTCTTTGGCGGCGATGGCGGCGGCGGCATCGTCCTGGGTGCTGAAAATATTGCAGCTGCTCCAGGTGACGTCCGCGCCCAGTTCCAGCAGCGTTTCGATCAGTACGGCAGTCTCGGTGGTCATATGCAGGCAGCCGGCGATGCGGGCGCCCTTGAGCGGTTTGCTCGCGCCGTATTTTTTGCGGAGCGCCATCAGACCAGGCATCTCGTTTTCGGCCAACATGATCCGCTTACGGCCAAGATCGGCCAGGGACATGTCCTTCACTTTGTACGGCAGACGTTGTTCGACAATCGACACAGAAATACTCCTCAATGGCAGGGGCCGCCGCCGATCGGAAGATCGCGCTGCGAAACCAGTACACAGGTGGTGAGCAGGCGCGATCCGAGCGCTCCGCTAGTTCCTCCCCAACCGTAAGTCGGCGGGGAAGTTAATCGCACCATCATAAGAACTGATACCGTATTTGGACAACGGGCGTTCATGGCGACATGCCCCTCCACACGAGGGGTAGAACTGCCTGCTACATAAATGGCAACCATTTCCCGACGATATGCTGCGCGTCGTCGTTCCGTTCTTCGAGCCAATCCAAGTACGGGTCCAGTGATCCCAAATGGGCTTCGACTTGCAAGTTAGCTTCTTTAGCGCTGCGTGTCCGGCGAGACAATACGCACTCGTATTGCAAGCGGTGACCGAAGAGGATGTAGACTTCTTGATTGACAAGGATGCGCAGCTGTCCGCTTACGACCTGAGGGTATTGCTCCACGCTTCCACTATTTATTTCCCGGATGAGGCGCAAAATCTGGGAGCGCCGTTGTGCCAATCGAATCTCGCTGGAGTCGAGTTTGAGACAGCGATTAATCGCCATTGCCGCCGCGGCGATCGCCCAAACAATTTGAGATAGGTCACCCAAGTACAGATTGCCCCACTTCGCACAGGTCCGGAGCCACTGCCATTCTCTCGGCCACAAGTCCCGTGCAAACGACGGGTCATATTCCCGTTCGCCCACGCCAGGGACGGCACCCCGAGCACGCTGGCGATGCAGTTCCTGGATCTGTAATGCTTGCTGGCGTAAGTTGTCGTCGGGAAAGAAATCCATCGACAACTCCAGCACCCAGACCGTTAGCCGACTAACTACCCCGTCGCGCGCCGCCCGCGGAACCTGCTTGGCGAGTTCCGGCGTCGGAGAGCGAAAGGTGGCGGCCAGCGTATTCAATTGGTCCATGGTGGCAAAGCCTCGTGACAAGATCGCTCCGATCGCCAGTTGCTTCAAACGAAGATTAAAAACGGTGGAAGTCCTTATAACGCTGCTATTGGTGGTGTTGTGAGGCGTCATCTCCGGCGCGCTGCTTTCGAAATCCATTCAGGAATAAACGCCCGATTATCGCTAATAATTCCATTCGCACCACTCAACTGCCAATTCGCGCCGCCAAGTGGCGAGCTATTATTTTGCACAATCAATATTAATTGTTAATTAAATATAGACAATTTAGTTCGCCGTTCCAGTGCTCTCACTTTCCCATCAACTCCAACACGCCGCTCGTCGTTGCCACGATGCCGGTTTTGAGCGTGGTTTCCACATCGTCAGGGAAGAAAATCGGTGAGTGGAGCGAAGGGGGCGATTGCTTGAGTTCCTTCAGGCGCTCCAGTCGTTTGCCGTCCAAGGCGCCCAGGCCGAACATCAAAATGGGGACGCCGGCGCGGCCAAAACGGCCAAAATCCTCGCCACCCATCGAGGCTTCCGTCTGGCGTACTTTTTCCTTGCCGAGCGCCTTTTCCAGTGCCGGCCCGAGCCGCGCCGAGAGTTTTTCGTCGTTGAACAACGCAGGTGTTCCTTCGCCGACTTTAATTTCCGGCGTGGGAGCGCCATACGCTTGGGCGATGCCGGCCGCTTTACGCTTGATGGCCGCGATGATTTGCGCGTGCACGTCATCGCTATAGCTGCGAATGGTCAATTGCAAGCGGCATTCGTCTCCAATAATGTTGTGCTTGGTGCCACCATGAATCGAGCCGACGGTGACGACGGCGGGCTCGATGGGTTTGATCTCGCGGCTGACAATGGTTTGCAGCGACATCACCAGTTCCGCCGCCTGGACGATGGGATCATTGGTGGCGTGCGGATAGGCACCGTGGCCACCTTTGCCTTTGATGAGAATGTCGACGCTATCCACATTCGCCATGGCGTAGCCAGCTTTGAAGCCGATCGAGCCAGCCGGCAAGTCGGGAAACACATGCAACGCCAAGGCGAAGTCCGGCTTGCCAAAGCGATCGAACAGCTTATCGTCGAGCATCGCCTGCGCGCCCAGGCCACGCTCTTCGGCAGGTTGACCGACAAGAATTAAGGTTCCTTGCCATTCCTCCTTGTGCGCGCCGAGATACTGAGCGACGCCCACCAGGCTGGTGATATGCACGTCGTGCCCGCAGGCATGCATCACGCCCACTTCCGCTCCGGATTGATCTTTGACGCGGACTTTCGACGCATAAACCAATTCCGTTTGTTCGGTGACAGGCAAAGCGTCGAGATCCGTACGCAGCATCACGCGGGGGCCAGTGCCATTTTTCATCACGGCCACCACGCCATGACCGCCGACATTGGTGGTGACTTCAAAGCCAGCCTTTTTCCACAACTCGGCGACCTTGGCGGCGGTTTCCTTTTCCATGAAGGAAAGTTCAGGGTGAGCGTGGAAATGTCGATAGAGCGAAACCAATTCGGGGAGTTGCTTATCAGCCCATTCACCCACCGTCGGTTCGGCGGCTTGCGCGCAACTCGCCATTCCACAACCCACCATTAAAAACAAGCCCAGCAGTGAACGTCGCATGGAAGCAGCTCCAACAGATTTAGGGGCGAAAGTCAAGAGAATTTATTCGACTGGGGACTTGCGAAAGTTCCCCAACCGGTTTATCCTACCGGAATCATAATCTGACGCACGCGTGCATTATACGGCCGATTGGTGGCACTCATTCGCACCAACCGGCCTTATTTCTTTTCTTGCCACGCCTCTCACCAAAGTCCGGCCAACGCCAACAACTGCGGCACGAACTGTCGCACGGCGCGGGCGCGATGACTCAACACGGATTTCACCTCGAGTCCGAGTTCGCCAAACGTGCGATGATACTCCACGACCTCAAACAGCGGGTCGTAGCCAAAACCGGCGCTGCCGTGGCGCTCGGTCAGAATGCGTCCGCGACAGTACTCTTCCACGTCGACATGGACCTGCCCACGCGGATCGCTCAGCGAAATATGGCAAACGTAGCGCGCCGTACGCTTCTCCGGGGGCACGCCTACGAGTTTTTCTAGTAGCAAGCGATTGTTGGCTTCGTCGTCCCCTTGCTGACCTGCGAAGCGCGCCGAGTAAACGCCTGGTGCGCCGCCGAGTGCATCGACTTCCAGGCCGCTATCCTCGCCCAACACCCACAAGCCCAAATGCTTGGCCTGCTCCACCGCTTTGAGCTGCGCGTTGGCCTGGAAAGTGGTGCCAGTTTCTTCCACTTCAATCGCGTCTGGCAAGTCGGCCAACGTCTTCAGCACAAATCCATACGGTGCCAGCAGCGGCTCAAGCTCCACGCACTTTTTGCGATTGCGCGTCCCAAGAACGAGGGTATGCGGTGCAGGCATGTTTAAAGGATCCCAGGCGAGAAGCGATAGACTTCGACAAATTCTAAGTTGACAAAGATTCTCACGCTACCGGCGTCGTTTGCGGCGCCCCATTCACCTGTTTCGCATATTGAATAAATGGCTAAAAAACCTATAATACGATCAGCGAGGTTAAGATGCAGAACAGGAAAACGATGACGCTCAATTTGACCGAAGCGGAGATGGAAGTCTTGGCGGAGCTAGCGGAGCGCAAGGAATTGACAAAGACCGCTGTGCTGCGACAAGCATTGCGACTGTTTCAGCTTGTTGATGCTCGCATCGAGCGCGGCGAGAAGCTGTTTTTCGAAGATCGTAAAGCCAAGAAATCGGAAGTGGTCGTCCTGTGAATCGTGCGCCGCTTCAAATTGTGAGGCGGAGCGATCGTGCGTTGGTGGACGCCGAGATATGCGCGGGCATCGGTCCCGCAGATCTTGACGATATCGAACTCCAATGGAGCGAAGAACGATTTCAACTCAAGCATTTATTGAGGCAACAAGGAATCGCCATTGCGGACTGGCCCGAAAGTTTGCATTGGGATTGGGGACGCAAGTCGGCGAAACTCTATCTATTGGCGTATCAAGCATACTCCATAGTACACAACCAGCGCTGCCAAGCAGCGATGATGACGATGACTGTGGGACACGCTTCCCGATTCCCAGCAACACTTGGGAAGCCGTTGGTGTACGTGGATTATTTGGAAACAGCGCCCTGGAATTGGAGAATCAGTTCGATAAATCAGCCAGGCGAGTTTAGCGGATTGGGGTCGTTGTTGATTCGTGCCGCGATCCGCCAAAGCATTGATGAGGGCTTTCATGCCCGAGTTGGACTTCACGCATTGCCGCAAGCCGAAGAATTCTACGCTAA